>JAJFUY010000281.1 GCA_021372185.1 Chlamydiales bacterium
GGTTGTGGAGGCAGTAAATGTCTGGCTAAGAAGCCCGGGTTTTGGAGCAAAATTTTGGTTAAAGAGGGTAGCACAAGCAGGGGAGACTTTGCCAATAGTCACAATATCAACTAACCCCTGAAGGTCAAATGTTTGAAAGGCAAACAAGTTTTCTGTACGGGCAAAGGTTTGAACTTCATCCACCCATACCGCTACATCATGAGCCTTTAATACTTGAATTATGGCCTTAAAAAATTCAGAGGGCGCGGTCCAAAAGCCACCTTCACCTTGGACAAGCTCCATACACATCACAGCATGCTGTTTAGGGTAGCGTTGGAGGTGCTTTTTTAACGTATCTATTGAACGTTTGGTACTCTCAATTGGGTTCTTGGCATCAAAGAAGGGGAGATAATCCACCGTAATAGTTGGAGGAAGCCCCTCCCTAAACCCTGGCTTATCAGTAACCTGAGATAACGCCAAGGTTCTGCCGGCAAAACAGCGCTCAAAAGCAAGTACACGCGCAGCTGGCTGCTTTTTTTGAAAGCATATTTTAAGCGCATTTTCACATGCCATAGCGCCCGATGATGATAAAAAGCAGTGGTCAAACCCAGAGACCTCTACAAAGCGGCGGGCAAGCTCTAGAGAGTCAACATCTTGCTGGAGGTTTCCTTGCATGACAGTATCTGATAGTGCTGCCGTGAGGGATGACTCTATAATGCCTGGAAAGCTGTGGCCAAAGTAGTGCACGCCTATACCACAAATAAGATCATACTTGCAGCTACCATCTAAAAGCTCAACTAATACACCCCGCCCCAAGCCACTTCCTATATAAGGGTAATAAAGAGGTAGGCTACGAATGGCATTAAACTCATGTATGGCTTTAGTATTTTCTTCTACGCAATCAGGATGTGCCTCTTCAACCCCATTAAATGCACTTTGTGCATCTTGGAGAGCACTCAAGATAAGCTTTTTGGCCTCTTGTACTCTTGGGTCATTAAAAAATTTGTCTCGTTTTAGCACTTTATAACCTAATAGCTTTTTTAGTTGTTTCAACACTGTAGTCACCTGATCCTAGGCGCATGAGGAGCAAGGCTGTGAGCTTGGCTCGTTGTGGGAGGCTATCTATAAGTAAAAATTCATCATGGGTGTGGATATTGCCGCCAATAACGCCAAGAGTATCTATGCAAGATAAACCAGCTGCTGCTAAGAAGTTGCCGTCACAAGATCCTCGGCTTGGTTTTAGAGTAATATTTGTGCCTAAATCAGCAGATGCTGCTTTTAGCCATTCTATAATCTGGTTTGTGCCTTCATCTTGTACTTTGGGTGGGCTTGCGCCATCATCATGCAATTCCATCCAGATGCCATCACGGGCAGAATGCTTTTGCACAAGCTCTGTAATTTTGGCTTTTGTTGCCGCCATGACCTCAGGCTTGCTAGCTCGTACATTTATGCGCAGTATGGCAAGGTCCGGAACTACGTTAAAGCCAGATCCGGCATGTAGCTCGCCACAGTTTACGATAACTTGGTCATCAAAGTTTTGTACTTCATCGCCATTGGGCTGCAATGTGTTGAGCGCCTCTAAATCTACAATCAAAGGAGCTACTGCAAAGAGACTTGAACGGCCTTTTGCAAAATCACGGCCTGCGTGGGCGCTTTTGCCTTTTACGACAACTGAGAGCTTCATTGATCCTGCACGCGATGAGACTATAGAGCCATCAGAGTGTGAAGGTTCAAACAATAACCCAAGGTGGTGTCTGGGGGCAGCTTCCTTAAATATCTCTCGAGAGCCAGGTGAGCCTATTTCTTCATCAGGGTTTATAATGATCTCCCAGCCTATATTTTGTGCGTAGGGGGATTTTTCTACTGCTTGCAGTGCCATAAGCAGTACCACAAGACCACCTTTCATGTCGCAAACGCCTGGGCCATGAAGGCGCACGTCATCTTGATCAACTACTTTTTGAAAGGTTGAATGTTTGGGGTAGACGGTATCCATGTGACCCGCAAATAAAATCTGTACCGGCGCATCTGGTCGTTTACGTATATGAAGCGCTTTACCTAATGATCGGTGAGTGCTTAGGCCATGTTCATTCACTACTGTATAGGGCTTCAGGTCTATTTCTTTCATTTCTGCATCGAGTGCCTGAAAGCTTGTTTTAAGCGCTTTCATCTGAGCCTCTAAGCCTTCTATATTTAAGGTGTGAGAGTTAATGTTACCCCAAGCAATACATAAGTCTTTCATGGTCTTTCTTTGATGGTCTATCCACTGTAGGTAGGGTAAGTACTGATCCATTGGCTCATTTCTCCATAAAATTGCACTCTACTAAATTTCATATTTCTTTGGGATTTTTTTTAATGAGCGCAAAGTGCTTATAATAAGCACTTTGCAACAACATCATGCATAGGCGATATTTTTTTCGTAAGAGATGTTGGCATTAATTCCCCCCGTGTGTAAGGTGACGAAAAAATGGGACACCAGCTTTACACAAGCTTTGGAGCCCTTATTACACATATTTTTCATAATAGATCGGGAGACTTAATGGAAAACGAAGCCCATAAGAAAATAAAAAAGCTCTTAGCGAAGGATTATGCTGGCTTTGTCTTGATAACTTGTAAATTGCCTAGCGCTAAAGGGCAAATGCAGGTAGAAATGAGCTACGAAGGTGATCCGGTACTTGCCGCGTATCTACTAGAAGGCGCTCAAGGATATCTTGACGAAGAGGAAAAAGGGCTAGGAATAGGTATGGAGCTTCTATCGTGAAGTCGCTTGATGCGATTATTAACACACACCAGAATCCAAAAAGTTTTAGAAATGAACCAATTTCTAAAGACCTCATTGCTACACTCATACAGGCCTCAAGGGTAGTACCCACAGCCTTTCATCTGCAACCGACTCACTACTGGGTAGTAACAGACGATACTCTAAAGAACGAAATTGCTAAGGCCTGCTTTAACCAGGCCTTAGTATCTCATGCGCCTGCAATTATAATTTTTACTGGCGACCGATTTGTAGCACGTGAGCAGGAAGCCAACCTAGAAACGCTACTAAACAACAACGAAATCACCATAGACGACGCCGAAAAAGCCCGCCACGCACTTGAACTGCATTTTGACGTAAGTCCCTTAGGTATAGGATGGATAGGTAAAGCTATCGGCGCGCCTCTCATGCATTTATTTACAACCATGCCTCAATTACCGGCAGTACATAAACGAGAATTTTTATGCCGCCAGGTGATGCGATCTGTAATGACATTTTTTTGGGCAGCAGAATCTCATGGCCTTAGTGCCAAATTAATTGAATCGTATGATGAGTGGAGAATTAAGTGGGCACTTACTATTCCCTGGCATCACATTGTCGTTTCTGTCATGCTAGTAGGATATAGTGATCAAGAAGCAAAGCCAGTACCTCTTCAATCACTAGACGAAGTACTACATTGGAACAAAACATCATAATTTGGTATAAGACTCTCTATGATGACAGCAACCCTATCAAGAATTCGCCTCGTTTCAAACGCGGCTGAGCAATTAATTGGCCCCATGCTTGTGTTTGGGATATCCTATGCCCACCACATCTATTTTGCAGACCATTTTGTCTCATCATTTTTTGCCGCATTCTCTGTTGTCAGCCTACTATTAGTTATGGCAGTAGATAAAACAGGTATCTTGCTGGCACTTGCCACACAGCTTGTTTTTTTAGGATGGGTTGCCTATGCACAACCTATATCGTTCATGGAGCAACTGCTTTTTTCTACCAGCATCACGCTTGCTATAGTTGCCACGTACATCAACCAGCATGAGCCAGAAGCTCCTGTTCTTGACGTTGCAGAAACAACAACCGTAGTAGAACAAAAAGATAAACTCTGGCAGGAGCTCTTTGATGCTCGCCAAGAAATTAAAGCGCTCTACACGCAAAACCAAGAGCTAGAGGCTAGTATCAGCCAAAAAATTGCTGCTGTAACACAAGAAAAAGAACTCCTCCAGCATCACCTAGAAGTACTAGTACTAGAAAAGCAGCAGTTTATAGAAAATAAAGCCGAAGCTGAAGCCGACATCAAAAAATTCAGCAGCCACATGCACGAAATGGCGCTCTACCAAGAGACTCTACGCCAAGAAATTTTGCGCCTACAAGAGGTTCAAAATACCCCTAAAGAGCTTCCTACACACGACAAAACCTACCACGTACAGCAACATGAATATGAAGCCATGTACCGCCAGCTAAAAGCACAGTTTGAAGACAAAGCAAAAGTACTCGATGACGCCCGTAAAGAGCTTTTCAGCCTACAAAACGAGCTAGATATACTCCGCAAAAAACAAAATGAAAACTTCGAGCCTACAGCCGAAGAAACACACCTCATGAAAGAGCTAGTAGCCTGCCAAGACAAAATAGACGCCCTAAAATGCGCCCACGAAGAAGAACTAGTCGGCTACGAAGAAGTAATCCAAGGCCTTTTAGACCAACTCCAAACCAAAACGCCAGTCTAAACCGCATATCTCAAGAGATTTCATTTTAACTCAGACTTTGCAACTTTTGACGAGTGATTTCTCCTCAGCGGCCATTCTGCGTCAATTTAATTTCTTTCTCCGGAAGGCATAAAATGCCTTCCGGAGAAATTAAATTGACGCTGGAGGATGTGGTAAAAGTTTTTTTATAATGTGAAGTGGTTGGCTATCGTTTAGATAAGCGCATCTGAACTTGATTTTTTAAAATAATTTTCATGAGCTTCTTCGATTTTTTCGTAATCTTTGTCTGTAAATTTAGCGTAATTTCCTTGTAGAAGGTCTTTGTTAAAAGATTCTCTTCCCCATGGGTATTGCAAAGAAAGAACTTCACCATTTTGTCGTTTAACTAAAACTGTAGCAGTTCCGCCATAGCTATTTGAATCAGGTGGTGTCAGATCTATACTAAAGGCGCCGTTTCGGGCGGTTACGGGCGTTTCTATAGGTTTATCTGCACCTTTTGAGATGATGGTGAGTTTTTCATTCTCATGAAAATATTTACCTTTGCAGATAACTAAAGTACCGTTGAGCATTTTTCGTATAATAGAAATTTCTGCCCCATCACTACCTAGGGCCTCGAGAGGATATGCTATGAAGGTGGTATTTACAGAATTTCCAGTGTCAGTAAGAAGCCAAACCGATGAACGCTCGCCAGGTAAACGATAAGGCATTGACAAGAGGTAATCTTTTAAATACACATTGCGATCTGTTCCTAAGCGTAATTTCCCTGAACTATCACTGACAACCTCTAATGGAGGAAAATTGGGGTCAGGTGTATCAGTGGTGTAGAGGTAAAATTTACGATCAGGAGGAACGTTTTTGGCAACAATAGAATAAAAAGAAATAAGACCGCCCTTTTCAGATTGGACGGTAAACGCTTTTTTGCTTTTTAATTCAATATGTAAGGGATTGTACGCCGCAAATTTTAGTTGATGCATATAATTTGTGCTTGAGCAAGATATGCATAAACTTGAAATAAAAAGCATTAAAAGAAGATTCTTCATATTAAGACGCCTTTTTAAAAGTAATCGAGTAGGCGATATTATTATAAAGTTTTAACTTATCTTCCGACAAATAACTTGTTGTGAAAGCAAAAACGTACATTTTATTTTCATGTGCCACAAGATAGCATTTTTGATGTAAAGATCCTTCGGGTACTGATTGGACCCACCATTTGGTACGTTTGTTATCAATCTCTGATACGCCTGCTTCATGCATTACCCATCCGCGATCTTTTAATGTTCTGATGAGGTCATCGTAAAGCGAACTCACGCTTAAGTGGCAATGGCGCTTTACTTCAGAAACTGTAAAAAATGAATGAAGGTTTTCTGGGCCATCCCATGCTCGAAAAAGGGGTTCTTCAGTAAATTTTGTATAATTGCTATTAGAAAAGCTCCAAAAAATATGTTTTTTTACATCTCTATAATTTGCAACTTCATGCCAACCGTTAGGCATTTGTATGGTATAACCTGTGCCCGGAGTAAAGTCCGCATAGGTAAGATCGGAGTTTTGGTAAGAATCTGAGTGGTTGCATGCCGAAGAGATTCCTAAAATCAGGCATAAGCAAAGTAAAAAGTTATAACGCATAGTAAATCCTTTTATTATATGTATTTACGAAGTTGCTTAATTGACTATATTTTTCATGTGTAATTATTGCAAGTAGATAAGTGAACTAAATTTATAATACAATTTCTTTTATGCAACTAACTATTGTGCGAGATTGATCTATTTGGCAACATTATTCCCGTTCGAAACTATAATAAATAAGGATAGTGTCGCATGAATAATAAATCGTATCTTTTAGCAGTTGTGTTTTGTGCAGTTTCTAAGCTACAGGCAGACGCTCCACAAAATACCGATCAACTTAAAACCTCTGTAGAACTTTCACAAGGTTATCGACGTGATAATCTGACCACTAAAATTAGTCGTCACAACTTAGATTCTTCGTACTCAGCTAAAGGTAAATATAAAGGTGTAGATACTTACACGACGCGTCTATCAATGACAGCAAGTAAAAATGACTTTTTTCTAAAAGGCATGGCTGGCTATGGTAATGTGTATGGTGGAAAAAATCACGAGAAGTCTACGTTTCACGGTATTCGTACTGTTGACAGCCAATTAACAAGTCATGTCAAAGGGGACTACACTGCAGATTTGAATCTTGCTTTTGGAAAAGACTTTTTCTTAGCTAATGATTGGAAGGTTTCTCCATCGATTGGTTATGGAGTGTATGTGCAAGACTTTCACACGCATCTTGCTAAAGGTCATTACAAAACATCTAGTCGTTATAATAGTCAACGCGACAAGCTTCGCGGAAGTGAAAAAAGCCGTCTAAAAGCAATTTGGTACAGCCCTCAGTTTGGGTTAAGTGTCCAAAAAGCACTTACAAATACACTGAGTGCGTATGCTAATTATACATTCCTTTTCCCGTTAAGCTATACGGCAAAAGGCCATGATAAATATCGTAATGAGTCTTATCGTTATGAAAGAGAAAACAAAGCTTACAAGTCTTTAGGCAACATTGGCACCGTAGGTTTGAACTGGAACTTTGCAGAAGGCTGGTCACTTAAGCCAGAGGTTGAAGTTATGAAGTTCTTCTCAAAAGGCGGAGATTCATCTCACAAGTATAACCTTAAAAAAGTTACACGTTCAGCCGCTGAATACCGTTTAGTAGTAAGCTACCTATTCTAAAATAAAACCGTCAGTAGTAAAACCATTCCAAGGGCAGATCCTGGATTACAGGATCTGCCCTTATTTTTTCTTAGTCTCAAGTAACTAGCTTCCTTCTAAGAAGTTATTGTGTGTCTTACTTGATCTTAACTTATATATCCTATATCAAGAGGCAATACCCGAATCTATGGCGACTTAAGCACATGTCATTTCAAGATCACGATATATTTACCGCTGCAAGTAAAAACCTGAAAGAGTTGATACAGGAAAAGAAGGCGGCATTATTTGCCTTTAGAGTTACTTTTGAAAACGAAGGGCTTAAATTTACCCATATCAAAAAAATGTCAAGTGCCCATGTGCAAAAATCCATTCAAGATAGCAGCCTGGCAATAGTATGTAAGGATACTATCTATATTGCTTACGAATTTGCACTTGCACATGAACTAACAAGGGGACAGCTGGTTCAAAACCCACTAAGAAAGGCAGTTAGTCCTGCAACTGTACTATATCTCGCTGTAGAGGATAAGCTGCTTATATTTGAACAGCTAAACGATTATATAGCCATGAGAGCGTCTCTTGAGGCACGAAAACTACAACGCATCTTTTCATTTATCCACCTGGAATTAGATAAGAAAGGCAAGTTGCACACTTTGTCTAAAAAAATCCACTGGCTTACGAGGAGCTGCTTTATTGTTGAATTCCAAAAGCCAAAGCCGACAGTTAAGCACTTTAATCGGAATACTGTAATCATCCCACGTGAGATGCTTTCTGAATTTAAAAAACGCAAGAAAATTGGGCGAGAGAAATAAAAAATCCACTTCTCATGTATATGAGAAGTGGATTTTGAGCTGTACTATTTTACGGCGGCAGGTTTAAGGGCAGCACTTATTTAATATATACATTTGTGAAAGGCTATGCGAGAGCTATCTGAACTACATTCACTACTCATAGAAACGTCAATTACTCTTTGTCACAAGGTGAGAGAGCAGCTACGTGCTGTCAAGGTTGATGTTGATGAAGAGAAAAAGAATGTGTACTTTTGGTATTACTACGACGGGGAAATAAGTGAAGGGGATAATGAGAAGCTTGAAACTATCACAGATGCTGTTGTAGATCATGTGCGCTTTAGCTTTTTGCCCCCATACACAGTTATAAATAACATACAGAGATTAGATTATCCACGCCCACTGCCTGTAAATGAAGGCTATTTTGTCTATATCCGTGATGAATCCATATTTAAGGGACAGGTAACTCGACCAATACAAATTGATTGTAACCTGTATCGCAATGCCGATTCTACTGCTTTTG
This sequence comes from Chlamydiales bacterium, assembly GCA_021372185.1. Classification (GTDB taxonomy): domain Bacteria; phylum Chlamydiota; class Chlamydiia; order Chlamydiales; family FEN-1388; genus SZAS-7. The sequence goes on from JAJFUY010000281.1 coordinate 8,452, forward strand.
ATAACATGTATCTTCTGTCCATTTATGCTATTTTGGGTAGGGTGCGGCCTAATTTGCGTAGTTTTGCGGTTACTATTAATGAAAGAAAGCGAGCGTTATATTTCTTTTTCTATTTCGATGGTGAGATTTCACAAGAAGATGAAACAATCACAAAACGCGTTGTAGATGATGTTTTAACCTATTTTTACGAGCCATATTCACATGAAATATCTGTTGAGAGAATAGATTTTCCTAGCAATGTTCCTCAAATGGGCATTCAAATATACATTAGAGATGAATCAGTGTATGTAGATGAAGATTCCCAGTACCAAAAATACGCTCCAAAAGAATGGCATGATCTTCAAACACATCTTCCGATAGTGTATAAGCAGCAGGCAGTTACCCAAGGTTTCTTGTATACACTAATAAGAAGAGCTTTACTTGGTGAAATTCGTTCTAATTGGGTTGCAGTTCAGATATCAGTAAATCAATTCAAAAGAGAGGTTACGCTTTGGATTCACACATATGGTCCAGTGACAGATGACGTACTTGAAGTAGCTCAAAGTGTTAAAGAAATTGCCTTAAGTGCAAGGTACACGGCAATAATACACACTTTAAGCCTTGATGAAACATTGACAGTTCCTATTTTTGGAAGCTTTCTGTTTTTAAGAGAAGATAACTCACTTAAAATAGCTCAATACAAAAATGTAAAAGCTACGAATGAAATCATGCGCACAGTACTGTCAGAAGAGGTTCAAGCTTTGTGGAGAGTATCAAGTGCTACTGAAAGCTATTTGCGCGCCGTCAAGATAGATGTACTTGCTAAAGAGCGAAACTTTTTTATAGTCTTTATCTTTAGTGGTGCATATACCCGTGAGGATGAAATTAAGGCAAAGGCTCTTGCTCAAAAGTTGAATTCTCAGTTTTTTCATGGCTACAACTGTCAGAGCTATATAGCGCGTTATGATCTCAAAGAACCTATACCTACCATTGGCAGAGCTGTGTACCTTGCAAACGAAGAAATGCTTGAAGATGAGGACACCGCAACCCTGTTTTACGAATCTGTGATTGAAGCCTTAGCAGGCAAGATCAATCAAGATCTTTGTGCAATAAAAGCTGAAGTGGATGAATTTAAGAAAAAAGCATTTTTTTGGCTCTACTATGACAGTGAACCGACAGAGCAACATAGATTAACTGCCCAAGCTGTAGCAGATTTAAGTTGCCCTACTGGATATACCAAAATACTAGAAGTAGAGCATCTGACTCCTTGCGACAAAATTCCTGCTATTGGGCGCTATATCTATCGTAGATTTGACTTATAATTTGTTGTAAGCATTTATGAGGCCTATTACTTAGCG
>JAJFUY010000301.1 GCA_021372185.1 Chlamydiales bacterium
AATCTTGGTGGCAAGATCTATTTTCTTCAAAGCCAGTAGAACAGCAAGAGCCTAATACTGAAGTTCAACCTCCTGTTGATAGTGAAGAAAAAGCCAATCAAATTGATACGGAAGAAGGCGAAGCAGTAATCTCAGCTACTATAGTTCCTACTACAGAGACACCTGAATCATGGTGGCAGGGTATTTTTTCAAATAACCCATCACAAGAACCTGCAATAGCCGCTTTAGATGAAACACCTGATGAATCATCACAAGCCACGCCGTCAGATATACCAACTGAACCAGAAGCCACATTGGCTTTTGATGATGGTGAGCCTCAGGGCACAGTTTGGGAAAATGAATCAAGCCAAGCTGATTCTGAGCAAAAGAAAATCGTGAATACTGAAGATCTGGAGTCTTTTCCTAATCTATCAATTGAGCATGTGACTATTGACACAGATGAAGTAATGCGCCAAGATGAAGTTTCTGGTGATCCGGTGCTTAATGTGCTCTATAAAGAGCCACTAAATTGGATGAGCACTCGTTCTCCATCTACAGAATCTGGTACTTGGGGAGATGACGAAGCTTTTCTTGCAGAAAATGATGAACCAGTAGTAGATGAAAACGATGTGTTAATTATTCAAGACACTGATGCACTAGGTCAAGAGACTGATATGTAGCCTAACTATAACCTGCCATGCGAGGAAAAGACTGACATGATACGTCTATGTGATTTTACTCAAATGGCAAGTGATATTAAGTACATACAAAAACTGGCAGAAGCAAAAGATGAGCCTAAGAAATCAGTGAATTTCTTAGGCCGTTTTGTTTTATGGGTAACTAATACCACCACAGATCTCAGCTCCTATCTCTTAAGGGTGAAGAAACTCTTTGCCACTATCATGGAAGATCAAGAAATAACTCATACAGAACTGCATCTGGAAAAAGCATCTAAAACTATCTTTACTTCTCGTGAAGGTGAACTGTTACATATGGGGAGTCTGTGCCCCTTTTTAATCTCTAATGAAATGCTGGTAAGCCCGGAAGTTGCAGTAAAAAGCATTCAACAACTTTACAACGCGACAATACATGAACCCTTTGTAGAAATAGGCACAATTACAAGATTAAGAAGTTTTGCAAAGCGCTACGCGATGTGTGCATTGGCCAGCATAATTGAGTGTCGTTATCCTGTGTCTGTATTTGCAAAATTGATTGACCAAAAGAAGCTAGATGAAGGTGAAATAGATAGGCTTAAATTGTGGGTTGATGCAGTAGAGCAAAGAAAAACTGAGGTAAGTGCCCACTTACTACACCTGGCATTAGCCGGAATTATTGAGGGGATGTATTCTAATGATAGCAGTGCAGTAAGAGAACGCAATATTTCTTTACTTGAATGGCGACTTTATACCGGTTGGACCACGTTGTTTGTAAAAGATGACACAACATATCAAGCAGTAGTCAACAGGGCCATTATTTCGGGCGCTGTGCCGTTTAATGTAAGAAGTCATACGGTGAGGGGCAGGTTTGATGTTTCATTGCCCAAAGGCCTTGATGTGCGTTTTTATGAACTGGCATCCGATGAGAACAGTTTACTTATGGTTGGTAGCAATCAAAGCGCATTATCTATTTGGTCAGTAAATGCTGAATTTTGTGCCAGAGGCTGTGTTCCTGTAAAAGTAAAAGAAGTTGATGAGAAGTATGGGTATCTTTTGGTTGAGCGATTTGAGTGTGCGTTGCTGGATCGTAAATGGCACACTAATTCTAATACGATTTCACCGACGTATCTTCCCTATTTAGACCGAATTTGCGCATTTATATCGTGGTTAAACGACAACTACACCCCCGCAAATTTGTCAGCTGATCGTCTGGTCTTTCAAAGAGTAGAAAATAAGGTGCAACTAAGAGCGCTACTGCCTTTTGATAGCATGCAAAAGACACAAGACTTTTTTGCCATGGTGAGATTTGCCGGTGAGTGTGCACAAAATAACCGGTGGGTACTTAAACACCTCATGACAAAAACGCCTCTCATAAAGCATCCGATGTTTACAACAATTCATAAAATTATAAGCGATAAACTAGCCGGAAATTATGAAGCAGTAACAGTACAAAACAGACTAAACGTGATCGGCATAACAGACCCAGAATTTATCGATCAAATAACTCTTTTTGCCACATCAGTTAAAGACTTGCATCAGAGAATGTGTCAAAACCTAATACCCTCTCTTCGATCAAAAGACACCCAAAAAGAGCTAGAAAAACGCCTAGCCCAAAGCCTAAGCCAGCATCTACAAGAAATGGGAATTTGCTGTGCAATAGACCCCCATCTCCAAACAATCGCCGGCCAACAAGCCTTTATGCAAGAATTTTGCAAAAAGCACCCCAAGATCTTACACCCCTATCTATCGGGTCTTCTTTAAAATAAAAGGCTCTTAATTTTCTTCTTAACGAGAGAGCCGAAACTCTGAAAAATGCTGAAAAAAATGAATGTTCATCGTACTATAAAACGATCTAATCTTAGTAAAATTTTTAAAAGGTTTCTATGAGCGCAGATTTTGGAATTCGTTACGATGTAACTGAGAGTCTTGAACATGTAAGACAAACTTTTGATGGTTTATCAATTTGTGAAATAAAAGCAGAAAATATTAATGCTCTTTTAGAACAAAAAATTTCTGAAAAGGTGCTGTCCGACTGCCTGCTATTTGCAAACAGTCAACCACAAGACACAAAAACCCGTTATTTCAAAAAAAATGCGGAACTTCCCCGAACCTTGGTTATGACGGAACACTGTTTTTATGTCTTGTTAAAAGGTAAAGATAAACAACTGTCACACGAAAACTGGACTACTCGAAGAACGGTTGCAATTCGAATTCACAAAGATGCCAAAATCTCTTTAGTCTATCAATTTGTAAACCTCGATTCGGCACCAAGCCTCTCAGACGCCGAACTTACCTTGCGAAAAGCAAAAGTTCTCGATACCTATGACTATATAAAAGAAAAAGATGGTAAAACGTATACGAAAACGACTGCTTTTGTAAAACAATGTGCTACTAGCACACTATTGGATCCATCACGTGATAATGAAGAGTATACAATACATGAGTTTGATAATAAGTCCCGCCTTTACCTCGAAAAATCTGTAACATTCTCTTATAATGCAGGCAGTCTTCTTGAGCAATACGTAGCAAGAAACGATCAACGTTCTGTTTTATTTTTGCGCGGTAAGTCTACAATTGACGAGAGACGCGATGCAATAGTCACTGCTGCAAAGGGCGGCAATGTAGATATGTTAAAGCTCTTAGTTCGTCGTGGTGATTCAGCACAGTATCTGGCGGAGGCATTTCGTTGTTCTATACGTGGCGATCACATCCCCGCGGCTAAATTTTTGCTTAATTATGGCTGTGCAGAGACACTATATTTATTTGAATCAATAAATAGTAACAGCACTATTGAAATGATGGCAATATTGCTTGAGCATGTAGAGCACACAGAAGAAAACATTACTCATGCACTAGTAAAGTCATTGATGGAGCAAAAACCCGAGTTCATTGATCTTATTCTGAAAATGAAAAGAAAAGATGTTCCGATTGGGCCGAGAGCTCTAGCTGCCGCTGTATTTTGTAATTCACTGGAATCAGTGCAAGCCCTTTCTAATCACCCAGATACAAGCCAAAATCGTTTTGGATGTGCTATTGTGGCAGCATGTGAACAAGATAACGGCATGCTTGAACTGCTCTTTAGTCTTGATGCAAAACGAGATTTAGGCTATGCGTGTAAAGAAGCCGCTGCCGTGTGTGCTAATCTCGATTTAGTACAAAAAGTGTGCAACTTGGGCACGATAGCGCAAGAAGATCTAGTACAAGCGTATAGAGCAACGCCGTCATCCATAAAACATGTCCGAGGATACCTCCTTAGCCTGATCGATATTGAAGAGTATAACGAACAGTGTTTAGCAAAGATTTTTGATGCAACCGAGCGCTGTCAAGATGACGAAGCAGCTGATCTAGCAGCTCAGCTACTTCCTTAAAATTCGGGCCCCCGAATCTTTAAAAAGCAGAATAAGATCGAGAATAAGAATAAGAAAATTTAACTTAAGTTGATTTATTGGTCCGGTGCCCCTCCCCGATTTTATATTGGTATTGTGGGCCGCAGGTCCACGTTAATTATTAGGCCACAATGTAGCCTCGATAATTCGAGGGTCGGGCCTAGGGTGTTGATTTAACATAGATTTAGCGAAAAGAATTAGTGGTAATACTTGTCCATCAAAAATGCTGTATTAGATCCCGATTTAGGGCGACTAAGCAAAGCCCACTGTGACCGAAGGGAACGGTGGGAATGAGCAAAAAAACCACCAGAGCCCGGCTGAGGGCGATTGAATCGCGCTATTGAATCGCGCTATTGAATCGCCCTCAGCCGGGCTCCATTGGCTAATCAACATTACCCACCGTTCCCTTCGGTCACGGTGGGCTTCACTCAGTC
>JAJFUY010000321.1 GCA_021372185.1 Chlamydiales bacterium
GTAGAGAACAGATTTATTGTCAGAGCTGCTGTCTTTATTTATTTTTTGAAGAGCGCCAAACAGAGCCCCCTTACCCACATCAAGGTTTTTTACTGCAGCTTCATCTGGGTTGAAGCCAGCGCCTTCAACCTTTTGCTGAAAGAATGAATTATTTCCTATAGACATATACTTACCTCAAAATATCTGTCTGACCTTATTTTAGCATAAAGTGTAAATTAAAATTATAATTAACATAAGTCGTTGATAGAGAGGTACTTGGAGATGGTCAACTCGTTACTTTACAAAAAGCCACTTCTTGAGGCATGCTTGTTAGACCTCTTCGGGTAATTACAGCAGTCGAATTTTTGAGTGATTTTGCTAAGATTTTTGTTTTCCCATACCCCCGCATACTCTTACGAGTAGGGTGGGTATGGGAAAACAAAAAGGTTAGCAAAAGCGCCAAAAAGTCGGCAGCTGTAATTGTTCGAAGAGGTCTAAATTTCTAACGTTTTTGGGTGATCATGCACGATATTTTGATCGTAGGTGTAGGGTATGTTGGGTTGGTGAGCGGCACTTGCTTTGCTGAGATGGGTAACCACGTGACGTGCCTTGATAAAAATGCGGGCAAAATAGCCTCACTACAAGAAGGCCACATTCCAATTTATGAGCCTGGATTAGAAGAAATGGTGCGCCGCAATGCAAAAGCGGGTCGTTTAGTCTTTACCACCAATTTTAAAGAAGCCGTAGAAAAAGCCGACATCTGCATGCTAGCCGTAGATACACCTGTAGGCCCAGATGGCGCCTGTGATCTTACCTCTATTAAAGCCGCCACGCGCCAGATTGCTGAGGTGATGAATGGCTACAAGGTGATTGTGAATAAATCGACAGTGCCTGTTGGCACAAGCGTACTTGTACGACAAATAATTACTGAAGTTTTAGAGAAACGCGGCTGTACCTTTGGTTTTGATGTAGTCTCAAACCCTGAATTTTTAAAAGAAGGCTCGGCTATATACGACTTTATGAAGCCCGACCGTGTGGTCCTTGGGGTAGAGACTGAAAAGGCTGCAAAAACCATGCGAGAGCTCTATAGACCCTTTATGCTTGGTAGCGACCGTGTGATAGTGATGGATCCAGCCTCATCAGAGCTTACAAAATATGCTGCCAACACCATGCTTGCTCTACGTGTATCGTTTATGAACTGGCTTTCTAATTTAGCAGAAGAAACGGGTGCCAATATATTACAAATACGTAAAGGTATAGGCTCTGATAAGCGTATTGGCAATGCCTTTTTATGGGCGGGCGTGGGCTATGGGGGCTCTTGCTTTCCTAAAGACATAAAAGCGCTTCGTCAGATGGCCATTGATCATGGCGTTGATAGTATGCTGATAGATAGTATTGAGAAGATTAACGCTCACCAGAAAAGTAAGCTTGCAACCAAGATAGCCCAGTATTTTGAGCCTTTTGGCGGCCTTGAGGACAAAACAATTGGTATATTGGGCCTTGCCTTTAAGCCAGATACTGATGATATGAGAGAGGCTCCATCGTTAGTGGTGATTAACGAGCTTCTTGCTCTTGGTGCGAGTGTTCGGCTATTTGACCCTGTTTCTATGGAAAATGCCAAGTCCTTACTAGAACCATCAGATAAAATCACTTGGTGTGAAAATGAATTGGAAACAGCAACTGGCGCTCATGCCTTAGCATTAATAACAGAATGGAAGCAATTTCGTTTACTTGATTTTCCTACGCTTCTTTCACGTATGCAGGCCAGAGCATTTTTTGATGGCCGTAACCAGTACGCGCCAAAAGAGATGACAGCTCATGGCTTTGATTATATAAGTATTGGTCAAAGCCCAGCGATGCATCTTTTGGCAAAAGAGTTTTTGCCGCACGAAATTTGCACGTTTGAAGAACCGATACAGCATGGTTAATAAACATGGCTAATACTAGGGCCTGGAGTTTTGTTGCACTGTTTTGTAGCCTACTGGCTACAGTACTTTTTCCTACAGTTGGCGGCCTCACATTAACCTATACAGCCGCGCCGATTGTGATGCTGTTTTATAATGCCTCACAGGCAACCTGTTTGTGGGCAGCGCTTTTATGCGGGCTTTTTGTTGATGCTATTGAGCTTTCACCCAGTTTTGGGTTTTTGGGCTTAAGCTTTTTACTAGCCGCGCAAATTTTATACCCATTTAGGCTCTATTTCTTTAAAGATTCTCACATTACACTGCCTGTAATGACCTTTTTCTTTAGTTTTTTATCAGGATGTTTAGAACTTTTACTGGCGCTTTTTTTTGATATAACCATTCCCAAAGTGCAAGGTGAGTGGCTTTTTGTGCTGCCGGTTGCAGATGCTCTAATGTCGATGGTACTATTCATGCTTCCTTCTTTTTTATGGCATCAGTATCGTAGGACGGTAAGCAGGAGAAGACAAGAGTGATTGTACTTGATGGAAAATTAATTGCCGCCCGCATCCAAGATGAACTCGAAGTGGCTATTGCCAAATTAAAGACTCGAGCGCCATGCCTTGCAGCGGTGCTCACAACAGATCATCCAGCCTCCCACACCTATGTAAAGCGAAAGGTGGCAGCCTGTAAAGAGGTGGGTATTACCTCAAAAGTGATCCAGATTGCGCCCACAACTACTCAAGAAGTGCTTGACCTCATTGATAGCTTGAACCATGACACAAGCGTTGACGGCATACTCATACAGCTACCACTACCGCCTACAATTGATGTCATGCAGGTGCTAGAGCGTGTAAGCCCAAAAAAAGATGTAGATGGGTTCCACCCAATAAACATGGGTAAGCTCATGTTAGGGGATGATACGGCATTTTACCCCTGCACACCACTTGGCATTAAGGTATTACTACAAAAGTATGACATACATGTAGCCAAAAAGCACGTTGTGGTAGTTGGGAGGAGCAATATTGTAGGTAAGCCCCTAGCGGCACTGTTGCTGCAAAATGCCCCTGGTGCTAACGCCACAGTAACAATAGCCCACCGCTACACCCAAAACCTTGCCAGCATCACAAAAACCGCGGACATATTGATAGCCGCCGTAGGCCAGCCCAACCTCATCTTAAAAGACATGGTAAAACCAGGCGCTGTAGTAATAGACGTAGGCATAAACCGCATTGTAGACACCACAACAAAATCAGGCTTTCGCATAGTTGGGGACGTAGCCTACGATGAAGTTGCCCCCATCACCTCCGCCATCACCCCAGTCCCAGGCGGCGTTGGCCCCATGACCATAGCCATGCTCCTTGCCAACACCTTCAAAGCCCACCAACACCTTTAAGATATAATCTGTTCCCACTCCTGAAAGGAGTGGTGTGAGGTAGCCCAGGTCACTCGTCTAGAGTGCCCTGGGAAAAATGGATAAAGCAAATAGGCGCTCTCGAATGAGAGTGCTCTCGAGTTTGGACATTTGCCGAAGGCTTTGGAGTGCGGTAATTTTTTACCGCTCTTAATTTTGCGACCACGCACTATATCTTCGATAGC
>JAJFUY010000011.1 GCA_021372185.1 Chlamydiales bacterium
ATTTTTTTTCACCGGTGTTGCCTGCGGGCATTCTTTCTGTATTGGCTGCAATGGGTCTTGTGCCCGAGAAGAAGCCTTGATCTAGCTCCTTGGCTGCGTCAAAGTCGGTTATTCCTTTGGCTTTTGCGTATAATCCGACTAAGTCACCGGAGGCCGCACAGTTGTGACAGTAAAATGTTTTATTTGATATATTTATAGCTAAACTTTTTTGATTGTCACCCTTGTGAATCGGGCAAAAATCGCGTATTTCTGTTTCGCTTTGGGTTGGTTGACTACCTTCATATCCAATTGAGTTTAGTACTGTGTACGGATCTAGATTTTTATTTATTTCTTTGATGTTCATTACTAAAACTTTCTTGTTCTACTTTACACCTTTTGTGAACTTCTCAATTTCTTCAAAGGGTATTCGCCAAGGGCCTTTATCCGCCAAGCGAAGCGCTTTGATTGAGCCCTCTTTTATTAAGTTTCGGACGGCTGTCACGCCAACATTTAGTAGGTTTGCAGCTTCTTTTACGCTCAGCGTATTTTGTGACCCAATTAAACGCTCTACCTCCTCAGCAGTTATCCTTAAAAATCTGCCAACGTAGATGGTTTTAACTCGGCCAAGCTTTATAGCCCTGCGTAATGATGGGATTGATATATTTAGAATTTTGCATACATCTTCTGAGGTGTAGAGACGATTTTTAGCCAGATCGTCCAACATTTGATTGCGATTACCTGAAAGCATTTCTACTTCTGAATTGCTGTTTTCTGATTCTTCATTACCCTGTGTAGACTTGCGTGGTTCCATTTTGTCTGCCTCCTGTTTAAAAAACCTTTTTTATTCATGGCTATTGCTGTATCACGGATTGAAAGCCCTTTAGCTCTCAATTCACTCATTTCATTTATTACGCTATATTCTACATCGTTTTTCACGATATTAACACTATCTTCAGCTAATTTATAACCAAATGGAATGTGTCCAACTCGCTGTCCCTTTTCCTTTTTGGCCTTCAGTGCTGCTTTGGTTCTTGCACCGATTATAAGCCTCTCATACTCTGAAAAAGCATCCACCATGCGACGCATTAAAATTGATGATGGATCTTCGTTGTCTGTGCCTTCGCCTGCAACAGAAACAATTTTGGCTCCCTTGCGAGTGATGGCTGACTCAATCATTGCAAGAACTAATGGATCTCTTCCCAAGCGATCTCGCTTTGCAACAACAAGAATATCTGATTTTTTAAGAGCATTGATTGCATCCAGCATACCTGGTCTTTTTTCAAGCGATAGAGAACCACTTAGCCCTTCATCTCTGAAAAACTCAGAAATCTCAGCCCCAATTTTGTTTGCATAACTTTCGCATGCAGATTTTTGGGCTTCTAATCCAAGACCAGATTCTACCTGTTGGTCTGTACTAACCCTTAAATATCCAACAATCTTCATTCCGCACCTCTAAAACTAACTGAAGTAACTTTCCTATATTTTGATTATATATTAATTCATTTCAGTAGTCAAGAGTTGATATAGGGGTATAAGCATTGTCACGCCACCGGACGGTACCGTGACAGGGATTGGAAAAAATTTTTAAATTTTATGATTGCTGAATATAATTTTACAACTAAACTACCAGCATGTTTTTAGAAATATGCTGGTAGTCGCATGAGGAAATTATCATGAAAATGCTTAGTAAAATAATATTGTCATTGATAATGGTGGTTTGCACAAATTTGGTAGTGTTTGGAATGCAGCAGGTACCTGAAGAGCAAACTGAGGGTGTAACTAAATGCTTGGATATTCTGTTTAAGCGCATAGAAACCTCCGAAATAATTGAAAGCACCTGGAAGGATTGGCACTGGTTTTATCCGGGGGCAACATTAGAAAACGAACTAAAAATTATAAGCGCCATTCCAAAGTGGCACAGGGATTCCTTTTTTATGGTACAAAACAAATATACAGGTACAACATTATTATCAACAATGTTGTTACGGAGGGGCCTTTCGGAAGATAGAAGCATATACAGCATTCCAG
>JAJFUY010000366.1 GCA_021372185.1 Chlamydiales bacterium
AAGTACTCTCTCCCAATCAAAAGACACAGTGCGATTTGGACAAGCATTTTTATACAAGTGTGCTGCGCCAGCAATAAGAAACGTTGAGATACTTTTTTGGCTTTTACAAGTGATTGGATCATACAATCTGTTCTTGCTGGAAAAGTCTCTGCAGATACTTGACCCATAGTAAACCAATCGGGAGTATCTACATTTCTAAGATCGCAAGCACATTGTACAATTTTGTCAAAAATTTATTTTTTTTGAATTTCTGTGTCTGGGCAATTCAAGTATTGATGCTTCAAGCCGTCAACACCTGCAGATCCTTTGTTTGCTTTCACTGCTTGGAAAGCGTCCCAAACAACTGCTTTAGAAATATTAAATGGTTTTGCTTTGCTCAAATTGATCCTCTTTATTCAATTGTCAACTCAAGTTCCGCTGAATAACACAACTCCTTCGTTCCATCCTCATTACAAGAACTTCTTCACTACTACGAGTTGTTCCGCCCCTGTTTTCCGCATCGATACTCTCATCCTAACGTTTCTGACGCTTGGATTTCTCTCTTAACATCGGAACGACAGGTTCCTACGTTCCATACAAAAGCCTATGTCCAGATCATGCCATCTTTATGCCGGATGCCACTCAAGCAGTAGTCAGGTATCTCTTGAGTTTGTCGTAGAGCTCCCCTTAGAGCCTAGTTTTGACATCATCTTCCCGTTTCGACACTTCATCAATGTTTTACTTACGTTCATCTTCTTAGACATCTATCTGACTCGCTCTTAGACGAGCCTTTTCCTTAACGCTCACCACATATAGCTCTTTACTAATGCAGCTTAAGGTGATTTAGAACCCGCTCCTGAAAGCCGATCCTGAGGGACCTTCCCTCATCTCTTGTATAGTTCTCCTTATCTTGAAGTTTCCTCCTTGACTTGGATTCGTAGCGCACAAGGGGCCTGACCCCGTCTCTATTTTAGGCTATTTGTTTCACCCCAGGTCTGACCCCTTGCATAAATGAGCTAAAACTACTCTTCGCCGAGATTATGATGTTTTTGCGCAATTTGTGCACTTAAATTGCCTATTTTCCTGCAAACGAGCTGAGCTGGTGTAAGTTCTTCGTCACTAACATTTCCGCCAGGCATCCATTCTTTAAATCGCATACAGTTGTACAATTCCCTTCCAAAATCCTGATGATTCACTTTTCGATGTTCTTCTTTTTGCAATAGTGGTCGGAATTCATAAAAATGTGCCATACACGATAGAGTAAAAGCAGATCGATCTTGAATTCTCTTGAACAATGCTTGTACATGGTTAGGAAGGCGATGATACTCCTTAGTGCCCATTTTGTCTCTTACTCTACTCTGTATCATTGAAATTTGCTTGTGCACTTGATCAAAGTCCGAAAAAAGTTGTTTAATCTCTTCTTGCTTTGCAGCTGGTTTGATGGCTGCAACTGTTTCTTCAAGAGAGAACTTTGCCGCTAAGATTCTCCGACACGCTTGATCGATACTTGTGATATCGATAGAATTAGCAATTTGCGTAATAATTTTTTCTACTCTACTTCTTGCTTCATTTGGCGTTATATCTTTTGTTTCGACAGATCTGAATTGCTTCATTATTCTCATCTGTTCAAATGTGACGTCCTCAATTTCAGCAAGAAAGATTTTAGTGTCTTCAGGAAGTGTCTCCAGAAATTTTGAAGGAGTTACTTTGCATATTGCTGTATCAATACCTTTATCATCCAGAGCTTTGTTAACATCTTGGAGTGTTTTGATTGCAGCTGCAACCACTTTTTGGCCCTTTGGATCAGTGATAAAGTTCTTAAACCTACCAAGAAGGTCATACCACTTAATTTCGAATAGCTTTCCCTCTTTCGTTACTCCCAGTATTTCTCTGTTATTATTATATAAAACTTGTGCATTATTTGATGAAATTTCATTCATAGCACTAGTCCCCTCTTTATCTCTGGTTTTTTCATAAAATTTATATTTAACACAAATGCATTAATATTTGCACTTCTAAAAGGAATAGGCTATGATCAACGGCTGGCCCTATTATCCAGACGATGATGTGCGCCGAATTCAGTACCTCAATAACGGCGGCTTGCCAGTTAACTTTGGCTACGGTTTTGTAATGCAACCGCAAAGCAGGGGATCTGTTGAGATTGTAAGTAAAAATCCGTTTGATCGTCCACGTATTGATCTAGGCCTTTTTACTGATGGCCCTGTATCAACTCCCGGAACAGATGCCTACACACTTGTATCTTTTTTAAAGATTGTAAAAGATATAGCGACAGAAGCTGGCGAAGTTGTCTTTTTGCCAACACCTGCTGATTATACAGACGACGATACACTCCTAGCATATGCTGAGAGCAATCCAAATATGATTATTACCTCGCACATCACAGGCACATGCCGTATGGCAATGTCGCCTTCAGATGGTGTTGTAGACGGTAATTTACAGGTATTTGGCGTGAAAAATTTGATGATCGTCAACTTAGGCGTTGCACCTGTACAACCAGACTGCAACCCATGTGTATCTATTTATGCAATTGCTAACGAAGCTGCACGCATCTTAGGTGTAGAATAGTTAGAGGGGCCTCCTCTAGATTTTAGAGGAGGCCCCTTTTTTTCTTCTTTATTGAGATAATCTCTAGAAAAGTTAGATTTTTTTCTCATTAAAACGCCCTGGTCAATACCACGATTATAATCCAGTAGTTTCTACGGTATTGTGAAAACACAATAACCATATAATATATCCTCAACAAAACTATATGGAGGATTTATGTTTTCACCCACAATTGATAGCTATACTTACATCTCAAGAGCTGATAGCAGCTCTAGAACCGGTTACATATCAGATAGCCAATTCATTGAAAATGGCAGCGGAGGAAAAGGAGAGTATAAGTATTACTCATACCGCACGAGCTCTTGGAACGTTCTTGGCTGTATACCTATAATCAGATCTATTTCTGGAACTTTAAGAGCATGTCTTGGAGTTGCTGATGTAATAACAGGTATCACGCTTTCTATTTTCTAAAAAAACAGCGAGCATATGAAAATTGCTCAAATTGGCGTCAAAAATATTATTAGAGGCGCTGTAGAGATAGCTTGTGACGCGCGTCCAATGGGACGAGGCGCTCGCGGCGTAAGAGGCGTGTCGCTTCGCGGCGAAAATGACCGAGTAGTTGGATGTGAAACCGTTTCTAGCGACGAGGTAATACTTGTTGTCTGCGAAAATGGTTTTGGCAAAAAATCCCAGGTTGAAGAATTTAGAAAGTCACACCGCGGCGGTGTTGGCGTGCGTTCGATCATCACAAGTGAGCGTAACGGCAATGTAGTAGGCGCTCTTCGTGTTACCGACAGCGATGCGCTGTTGATGGTATCACAAGGTGGTCAGACGATCCGTATACGCCTAGGCGACGTACGCATCATGGGTCGTAACACCCAAGGTGTACGCCTTGCCAACCTCAAAGACGATACACTCGTGGCTATACAGAAGATCGCCCGCATCGAAGGTGAAGAAGAAACTGCGGTAGCTGAGCAAAATGGCGTCGACGTGCTTGAAAACAATATTGAAAATAATATTGAAAACAATGTTGAAGAGCCATCAACAGAAGAAGGCGAAGCTGAAACATGAAAACAGAAACATGAAAACAAAAACATGAAAACAGGTCTCTTTGTGACCTTAGAAGGTGGCGAGGGCGCAGGAAAAAGCACCCTGGCTCGCCGCCTTCAAGATACATTGACCAAAGCCTCACATGAAGTAGTGCTCACCCGCGAGCCGGGTGGCACGACATTTAGTGAAGAACTCCGAAAGCTCCTTCTGCATCATAAAGGCCACGTCGCCAATAAAGCCGAGCTTTTTTTATTCCTTGCTGCCCGTATCCAACATTTAGATGAACTTATAAAGCCTGCCCTTTCGCGAGGTGCCATCGTTATTTGTGATCGCTTTACCGATTCAACAATAGCCTATCAAGGTGAAGCTCGCGGCCTTGGCCGAGACTATGTAGCATCCTGCTGCAGCTTAGCAACCGGCGGCTTTGAGCCTGACATTACCTTTTACGTTGACATCGACCCAAAACTTGGGCTCATGCGCACGCATAAAAGAAACAAATCTTCAACAGAGACCTTCGATCGCCTCGAAAACGAAGCGCTCGCCTTCCACGAAAAAGTCCGCTCCGCCTACCAAAGGCTCGCCGAACTCTCGCCCGACCGCATCATCACCCTCGACGGCACCCAAAGCCCGGACGCCCTCTACACCTCCGCCTACAACGCGTTGCGTAATAAGCTTTAAGGGTTTTTAAAGGATCTAAAGGACCAAAAGGACTTTTCCCTCTTTCCGATAGGGAGTTTTGGTACACCGTTTGATTTTACCCTTTTTATTCTTATTTAATTTACAAAAAACTATCTTATAAAATTTTATAAAGGTATTGCATGACTGTAAAATTCGATCCATCGATTATTAGAGGCTGAGCGTTTTCCCCTCGAGGGCAAAGCGCTCAGCCCCCTTTGATCTTCCTCTCCTTCAGGGCTCAAAGATTTGTGACGTTAAAGTTATCCAAAGAATCAGTTACACCATTGTTATTAACAGGCGAGGGCGGACTACCCA
>JAJFUY010000367.1 GCA_021372185.1 Chlamydiales bacterium
ACTTGGGCTTTCCCATTTGAGTTATAGTTTGGGGCTATTGTATGTTTTGGATGCTATCGAAGATATAGTGCGTGGTCGCAAAATTAAGAGCGGTAAAAAATTACCGCACTCCAAAGCCTTCGGCAAATGTCCAAACTCGAGCAGGCGGACATCTGTCCGCCTTTTTATTTATGTTGAAGGTGTGAAGGGTAAATCTTGTTGGTAGGAGGAGGTTGAGTCTTCAGCTACGTGTGGGGCTATTGTTTCTACGTTTTTGGTGACTACCTGTAGGGCTTGAAACTCTGTGAGTACGCGTCTGATTTGTTTTAAAACCTCATCCCTATCGGGAAATGCTTTCATCTGGTCTGAACCAATAAATTCACCAATTTCTGCAAAGGGCTGCATTAAGAGCACCACATTTACATCGCGGTTATTTCTATAAATCATCTTTACAACTTGCTCTAGAGTAGCAAGAGATGTCATCACAAGGTCTCTAAATGACTCATTTCTATCTCTGGTATAAGCTAAAAGCTGTTTTATGGTTTCTGTAAGCGTGATCGAAATTCGGATTAAAAGCTCATTTTGACCCGCATTCCGTGCACTATCAGCACACTTTTGCAAATAGGTAATGGCAATACTAGCTACAAGCGGGTTGTGACGCGCCAAAAACACGCTCAACTTACCAAATTCTGCTATAATATTTTCAGCAATGGGCGGCACTCGCTGTTCTAATGCGGCCTCGTACACCCACATCATGCGCTCTGAGACAAACATGCAAAGAGAATTTACTTTATCTAAGAATGTTAAGCCCGATCCATTAAGTGATGATTTTTGCACATCAGCACGAGATACTTCTTGAACATAGGTTTCTACTAATGTCTGGACGGCATTTAATGCTGTAGATGCCGGACGCATCTGATGTTCTCGCGTAGCCTTGGCACAGGCATCTATTGCCACTTCTAGCCACTCAAAGGCTTTTGCTTCATCTTTATTTTTTACAGATTTTTCTAGATCATAAGCCAGTGTTTTTACTAAATAAGGCGCACTTGTATACTGAAAGGCCCGTTTTTGGTAGCAGCGCAGCGCATCAAAGCAAAACCCAAATGCCACAATCCAGATGCAGATAAAGGGAATAAGTACAGGACCTGTAAGCGTAAGGTAGAGCGAATACAGGCAAAATGCGAATAAAATATAAAGAGGCACGTGAAGCTTATGATCTTTTAAATAAAGCTCCTGAGCACATCCCATGACCTTATTTTGCGTACGTAGTGTAGCCGTATATGACACGGTTTTTATTACAAATGCAATCACCAACAATAGCAGGCTTATCCCCAAAAGAAATGAGCTTACAAAATAAGGCTGTGCGGGTGTTTGATAGGTTTGCAACCCAAATATAACAGCAATAATAAGTGAAAGAACAGTACCAAGCATAGCGTTATCGCTCCATTTTCCCCGTTTGTACCTGAGTTCAGCTATTTAATGAAATCAAAAAGCTTTTTTAGAACTTCTTCAGTAGCGATTTGTGTCAATTCCAGGCGAGAACCTGATAGATGCATGGTCCAAGCATGTACAAGATGGCCGTTGTGGGCAATGGCTGCTGTGATGGTACCGACTGGTTTATCAATAGTGCCGCCTGTAGGCCCCAAGATACCCGAAACAGAGGCGGCCCAATTACAGCCAAGCTTGTTACAGGCCCCAATTGCCATTTGACAAACAACCTCAAGGCTCACAGCTCCAAATTGATCAAGGGTAAGTGGATCAACATCAAGCAAGTTGATTTTAACGGCATTTGCATAGGCCACAATGCTGCCCAGAAAATACTCTGAGGCTCCAGGGTTGGCAACAATCGAGGTGGCAAGTGCTCCCCCCGTACAAGATTCAGCAAACCCAAGCGTCATTTTTTTTTCGAGGAAAGCGTTGTGAATCTGTTGTGCTATTTTCATAAAAGCTCCCTGATAAAAAATACATATATAACAGGATCTAGCAGGATAAAAACAAAATACTGTTTTGAATTTGATCCTGCCAGATCCTGTTATTTTTTTGTTTTTTCTTTACCCCGCAACAAACAACCCGTTTTCTTTTAGCTGGGCGTGGTTGTTGATCCAGCTAAAGCACTCTTTGCCTATACGCATGGGGTCATTTACCCTCTTGCCATCGATTAAAAACGGTGTGGGTTGTGTATTTGCCCGTATCCAGCTTTTTAGCTCTTGAAATAACGTGGCATTTACAAACAAGTTCTCGTCTGTGGCATCCACTACAACCCGTGTTTGGGGGTTTTGGTAAAGTTGTGGGTAGGATAGCCTCACGCCCCAAGAAATGCTTTTTTGGCCAAAGGACATCGAGTGAAACTTATGATCAGCCTGTGAGTAGTTAAAACGATGTAGTTGCATCTGGATGAGAGGTTCATAAGCAATGATAATTTCCCTTTCACTACCAACGTCTAGCGCTCTTAACGCACTCAAAGTCTTTGTGAGGGCTGCTGTACAGTAGAATCTATTGTCTTGATCGTTTGGAACATTGCCTGCTTTTAACGCATCAATATAGCCCTTCCACTGATTCACAAAATCATCAATTTTCAACTCATGCTCACCCCTCGGCGCAACACCCAAGGTTGAAAACAAATAAAATCCTGACCCAAAATGCTCTAAGAGATGCCGAATCTTGGTATCATCTACAAGCACATCGTAGTGAAGCCATTTAGAGGCCATAAAATTGGGCGCATCTTTTGGCTGTATGCGAATGATGGCCGTCATTTACTAGCTTTTTGAGGTGTTTCTACACTTGCTGAAAAGAGAATCCAGAGAGACCCTATAAATATTGCCGAATCTGCAATGTTAAATACGGGGTAATCATAGCCCCAAAAGGTAAACTGGATCATGTCGATGACATATCCATAATGAAAAAAATCAATCACGTTGCCAATAGCGCCGCTAATGATAAGACAAAGGGGGGCATTCCATTTTGGGCGCTGATTTACTCCAAAGAAATAGACTATCAGGGCAGCTATAAGCAAAATACGCACAAAAACGAGTGCATTAGGAAAGTCTGCAAGCACACCCCAAGCAGCCCCCATATTTATGGCATGGGTAATTTGTAGCTGAACGCCAAAAAGATCAGAAAAAACTACGTATGGTAAATTTGAAGGCGGGTTTGCAACAAGATTGCAAATCCACGCCTTACTAGCAGCATCTAAAATGATAATAGCTAAAAAAAGAAAAAAGCATCTTTTTACAGAAGCAAAAAAAACCACGCTTTAGTACATGCCTCTTTCAAGCTTTTCTTGTGCCTTTACAGTAGTACTTGCATAGGGCATAGCCTCAAGACGAGCTTTTGGAATTTCTTCTCCGCTAATATCACACACTCCGTAAGAGCCTTCTGTGATCTTTTCAAGGGCTCTTTCGATAAGGCGAAGCACCTGAAATTCCTGACTTGTTACTTCAAGGCTGATGCGGCGATCAAAGTCGTCTGTACCTTGGTCTGCCTGGTGCTGGGAATATCCCGTAGCTTCATCAGGCTTTTTTACTTCTGCCGTGCAATTTGTAAGAGCTTGCGAAATCTGAGTTTTCATCTCTTCAAGGCGCTTCTTATACTTTTGCAGATCAGTTTTAGTTATAGGCATAATTCATTTCTCCTTTACAACCAAGACACGCTAAAAATGGCACTAGATTATACGTTAGTCTAATCTTATTTTACCATGTGCCTTTTGCACCAACTTCCATTGGCTCTTGTTACTTATTTTAAATTAAATTGTTTATAATATCAACTATAGAAATCTTATGTGATTTTTAACACTATTTTACCCTGTACGTGACGCGCTTTAAGCTCATCGAGTGCTTTGGAGGCCTCACTCAAAGGAAACTCAGCAATTGGGGGTATGGCGATCTTTTTATGATCAATCAGCACGCCAATTTCATGGAGCTCATCGCGATTAGGGCTTACAAAAATAAAGCCAGCCTCAACGCCTGGAGGCGCAAGCTTTTGCATATCATGTTCGGCTATACTTACAACCCGTCCACCCTTTTTTACAAGTGTAAAGGCCTCTTTTGCCGTATCGCCTCCCACGCAGTCAAATACCACGTCTACACCATGAGCTTCCTTTTTAAAAAGAGCCTCTTGCACGTCTTCTTGGGTGTAATCAAACACTTTTTGCGCACCGAGTCCAAGTATATAGGGGTGATTTTTGGAACTGGCCGTAGCATACACGGTACCTTTTGCCCAAGCTGCCATCTGTACAGCCATACTTCCTACGCCACCTGCGGCACCTAACACCATGACTGTCTCATGAGCCTGAAGCTTGGCAAAATTAAAAAGCGCCTGCCACGCAGTAAGCGCCGTAAGTGGAACGCATGCTGCCTGTTTAAGCGTAAGTGTTTCAGGAATATGTACAACGAGGTCTTCTGGTACCACAATATACTCTGCATACGTACCATTTTTTATTAATGGCATCCTAAAATAGCCATACACCTCATCGCCAACTTTTGCCCGGCGAACACCTTTTCCAACTTTGGTAACAACTCCAGCGCCTTCCCAGCCTGGAATAATAGGAAATTCATGAGGATACGACCCGTTAAAATCCCCATCACGAATTTTATAATCAACTGGGTTAATGCCGCTATATGCCAAACGTATCTGCACTTCATTATCATGCACCTCAGGTTCTGGCACATCCTTCAGTTGCAATACACTTGATGGGCCAAATTGGTCATAAACTATAGCTTTCATAAGAACACCATCCTTTTTTGGCCTTCATGAACAAATATGCCATTCATTGCAACAAAAAGTAGTTGGGTATATATACCCATTCAAGTTCAAGAGTTGGTTTTTTTGCGCGCCAAAGTCCCGCGCTTGAAAGATTTGAAACGTGCTCATATTTTAATATGAGCACGTTTCAAATCTTTCAAGCCCGGGCCTTTCGCGCAGCAAAAAAACCAACTCTTGAACTTGAATGGGTATACACAAACAAAAAGGATTTTTTATGAACGTACGTAGAATTTTTTGCCTACTTTTTCTTATTTGTCTAAGCACTACCCTTCATGCCAAACACAACAGAAAAAAAACAAAAGACCCTATCTTTTTTTATGTGGTAATTCCCTCACACAATAATGAGCAGTGGTGCACAAGAAACTTAGATTCTATTGTAAACCAAGACTACCCCCACTGGAAAGCCGTCTATATTAACGATTTATCAAGTGATAGAACTGGGCATATTGTGGAAGAATACGTGATTCGTAAAAACCTGCGCCATAAAATTGAAATTGTCCACAATTGGTCAAGAAAAGGTATGCTTGCCAATATCTACAATGCCGTAAAACGTGCTAAACCCCATTGGGTAGTTGTTACGGTTGATGGTGATGACACTTTACGGGGCAATGATGTCTTCAGCTACCTCGCAAGCATCTACAGTAACCCTAATGTGTGGATGACCTATGGCAACTGGGAAGCAGAACCCTATGGGCGCCTGAAGTCTGATAACGATCACATCCCCGACTACATACGCCTTGCTAACAAATTTAGATCCTATAAATTTTGCACAACACAGCTCAGAACATTCTATGCCGGGCTTTTTCACAAAATTAAAAAAAGTGACTTTCAGCATAAAGGCAAATTTTTTATGGCAGCAGGTGATGTGGCGTTTATGATACCATTGCTTGAACTCTCTTCAAGAGGCCACTTTCATTTTGTAGAAAAAGTAGTGTATAATTACAACCTACACAACCCCATTAATGACTTTAAAGTAAATGGTGGCCTGCAAGGCTGGTGTGCGGCCCAAGTGGGCAAGAAAAAACCTTATAAACCCCTGCGTTCAGCTACCTGGAAATAACTATGGCCTATCCAAAAACGATTATTGTTGGCGCCGGCTTTGGCGGCCTAGAAGTAGCCAAAGACTTAAATAAGGCAGATACTGATGTCTTATTGATTGATAAACTCAATCACCACCTATTTCAGCCGCTATTATATCAGGTAGCAACGTGCGCGCTATCTCCTGGCGATATTGCAACTCCTGTGCGGTCAATCCTCAGAAAAAGCCGCAATAGCTCATTTATTATGGGCTCTGTAGCACGTATCGACAAGGTAGCTCAAGTAGTGCACCTTGAGTGCGGCATGACCTTTGATTTTGATAACCTAGTGCTAGCGCCAGGCTCTCGCCACAGCTATTTTGGTAACGACCAGTGGGAACAGTATGCCCCAGGCCTAAAAACCATACTAGATGCCAGGAGCATCCGTGAAAAGATACTGATGGCCTTTGAGCAAGCAGAACGAGCCTCAAGCCACACTGAAGCTACAAAATTCCTACGCTTTGCCATAGTGGGTGCAGGCCCCACTGGAGTTGAGCTTGCTGGGTCACTTGCTGAAATTGCCTTTACAAGCATGAAAAAAGAATTTACTAAAATACGACCAGATCAAGCCAAGATATTTCTGATAGAAGGGGCTGCCAGCGTACTTCCAGGCTTTCCTGAAGCGCTACAGAGGCGCGCCCAAAGTGATCTAGAAAAACTTGGCGTAACAGTAATGACAAACCAAAAAGTTACCAACGTTACACCAGACGGAGTTGTAATTAACGGATCATTACTTGAAGCCCCAACAGTACTCTGGGCAGCAGGCAACACAGCGGCCCCATTTTTAAAAACACTAGATGTACCACTAGATCGCCAGGGAAGAGTAATTGTAGAGTCAGACTTAAGTATACCCGGCTCCAGTAACATCTTTGTAATAGGCGATGCAGCCCACTTTATTGGCCCTACAGGTCAGCCCCTACCAGGCCTTGCCCCTGTTGCCAAACAGCAAGGCGCCTATGTCGCCAAAATTATCCGCAAATGCATTCCTAAAGATACACGTAAACCCTTCAAATACCGCGATAAAGGATCTCTTGCCACTATAGGTAAAGGTAAAGCCGTAGGTATGATGGGCAAATTTAAGATGACGGGCTTATTTGCCTGGTTTGTCTGGTCGGCGGTCCACATCCTCTACCTCATCGACTTCAAAAGCCGTTTCAAAGTCTTTTTCCACTGGAGCTACCTCTACGCCACCGGCAAACGCGCCGTCATGCTCATCACCCGCCCCCTCGACCACCCCCATGACCCCGATGATGTGTGAAAATGGAGCCCTTCAGGGCGATTGAACGAAGCCCACCGGGACCGCAGGGAACGGTGGGAATTGGTATAAAGTTACCTAGAGCCCGGTTTAGGGCGATTGAATCACGAGATTGAATCGTCCTAAACCGGGCTCCGTTGGTTTTTTGACCTGTCCCACCGTTCCCTGCGGTCACGGTGGGCTTCGTTCAGTCGCCCTGAAGGGCTCAAAGAATAAAACTCATTTTTACTGCATCAAATGACAAGTTACAGCAATTTATTAGGCAATTAGCTAAAATAGATGCATGTCATTACTTATTGTTAGCTGTAGCTTAAATCCGAATTCTAAAAGCCGAGAGCTTGCTCGCCTTTTGCGCTCACACTATGTTCACGAGGAATATCCTTGTGAGTTTGTGGATTTAGCCGATTATACGCTGCCGCTTTGTGATGGAAGTATCACGTATGAGCACCCCCAAGTACAAGAGCTTTTAGAAAAGACGCATAAAGCCGAAGGCATTATTATGGCATTGCCCATCTATAACTTTGGCATTAACGCTGCAGCTAAAAACTTTATTGAGCTAACAGGAAGTGGCTTTGAGGGCAAGGTGATTGGCTTTATTTGTGCTGCGGGCGGTCAGAAGAGCTATATGAGCGTAATGAACCTTGCTAATAGCCTTATGCTAGATTTTCGCTGCCTAATAGTGCCCAATTTTGTCTATTTAGAGCCTACTGTAGATACATCAGATAGCGACATCCATAAACGCCTGCATAAGCTCCTTACATCTGTTATTGCCCTTAAAAACGCTTGGAAGCCTCATGCAAGTTTACTCTAAGAAAATTGTACGCTTCATCGAAGAAATCAAACACACGGTAAAAGTGATTCTGGCCAAAGAAGTACGCCTTAAAGTGCATGGTGAGCGATTTTATGATAGAACCGGGCGTTTTTCTTATCCTATCAAAATAGTTGTCTATAACAACAAAAACATGCTGGGATACTTTGCAGCCGATTTTTATGAAATGGGCTTTCATGAAACGCTGATGCATTCTAGCAAAACCCAACTACACAATATTATCCGCCACGAAATTGCGCACTACCTTACCTTTATAAACTACCCACAAGGCGTTATGCCGCATGGGCAAGAATTTAAAGCCGAATGCCAAAAGTATGGCTGGACTGAAGATGTGTATAGAGCCACAACATGCCTAGACGATGGCCAAATGCATGTTGACACTGGTGACAATAGCATCTTACGCAAAGTGCAAAAACTTATGGCACTCTCAGAAAGCAGCAATGTGCATGAAGCTGAACTTGCCATGATTAAATCTCAGCAGCTTCTTTTAAAGCACAACATTGACTCAAGCTACATTGGCAATGACGACGAAGAAAAAATGTACATGCATAGAGTGCTCAAGCAAAAAAAAGAAACAGCCAAAATGCGCGCTATTGCCCAAATTTTAGAAACCTTTTTTGTAAGCCCTGTCTACTTTAGAACTGATGGCTTTATCTACTTAGAAATTGTGGGCACAAAAACCAACATTGAGATTGCTGAGTACGTGACTAAATTTCTTGAGCACGAATTAGAAGCTCAATGGCTCACCAACCAAAAAACACACAAAGCCTTAAAAGGCCTCATCGCAAAGAATTCGTTTTTTATAGGCATAGCCAAAGGCTACTGCAATAAAATTCAGGCCTTAAAACGTGAATATACAAACGATGTAGAACGAGCTGTTATGGTAATAGAAAAAAAACTCGTAGAGGCCAAATCTATGGTCTATTCTCGCCTTAAAACCTGCAAAAGTTCAGCGAGTTTTTGCTCACAATCATCGGCCCTTGGCGAACTTGTTGGAAGCCGCCTCAACATAAATCCAGCCCTTACAAATACTCCAAAAAAATCACCTTTAGTACTTAGCTTTTTTTCTTAAGGAACAGTATGCACCAAAAACCCCTCATACCAACACACATCTTTGTAAAGCGCCTTGTGCGTACTACCCTTATCGCCATTTTCATTACAGCCCTGGCTGTATTTATTGGCATGGTAGGCTATCGCCATTTTGAAGGCCTTTCTTGGGTAGATTCTTTTGAAAATGCATCCATGATTTTATCCGGGATGGGTCAAGTTGCGCCCCTTCAAACCAATGGCGGTAAAATCTTTGCAAGCATCTATGCCCTCTTTAGCGGCACACTATTTTTGGTGCTGATTGCCATAGTCTTCGCCCCAGTAATCCACAGATTCCTCCACAAATTCCACATCACTCAAGATAAATAATTAAAGATAAATAATTAAAGATAAGTAATTAAAGTTAAATAAAAAAATACAAAATTAACAGGATGCGCTACGCTGGCAAGATCTGGCAGGATAAATACAAAAAAAATTTTCATTTGTATTAGATCCTGCCAGATCCTGCCAGCGTTAGCGCATCCTGCTATTTTATCCTGTTAATGTATTTGAATTTATAGATATTATTTGATACAATGGAAGCATGAAAATCCATGAGAACTTCTTTACGCCCATTGTTTTTGCCTCTCAGCCCAAAACCTTTAAACAAAAGGTTATTGAGGCCTGTGATGACTTTTTTTATTATGGGGGCAGAAAAATCACTGTTTTTGCTGATAAAAACACCGCCATTTCCCACACTCAAAAAGCATCAATTACCGCCCTGAAAATTGCCCTTTGTTTTACGATTGTTCTTCCGGCTTTATGCTTGCTTGGTAAGGCTCTTTTTCGTCCAACCCTACCCGTAGTACCTCACGTAGACAAACTACAGGCATTACGTATGCAAATAGATCGCATGACTGAAGAAGAACTCAACACCTATCCATTAAAAAATCGAGAACATATCCAAAACAGGGATCTTCAAAGGCTTTTTGGCACAAATTGGCTTAACGATACCTGTATCGATGAATACATGAAGCTTCTAATTAAAGATCAGCCTGATTTTTGCCTTTGCAGTGTGATGATGGTTAAACTTGCACTTGAAAGGCCCGAAGATAGAGCGCTAAATCTTGCAAGAATACGCACACATGATGGCCAAAAACTCACCTCTCTTTTTGACACCCCTAAAAAGGTGCTTATTCCAATTAACACCGGCCTTCACTGGGCGCTTATGGTGTTTGATACAGGCGCGAAAATTGTGCACTACTATGATTCAATTGCAAAAGAGCAGTTGCCAGAATCTGCTAAAACTATCTGTTCACAATTAGAAAAACTTGCCGATAGCACACTTCACGTTATCAACCTGGGGCACGCATGCCCACAGCAAACCAATGGCTCTGATTGCGGGATCTTTACCCTTCTTGCAGCTTCTCATGTTATCCAAAACAAGCCCCTTACCTATACTCAAGAAGATGCGCCTCGTATGCGCGCAAAAATACTTTCAGACTTTTGCGGTTTTTGATAAAGTAGCCTTTTTACAAAAGGTATACTCTCATGGCTATAGTTCATTTTAAAGGATCAGACGTTCACACAAATGGCGAATTGCCAAAAGTGGGCACCAAAGCTCCAGATTTTGTCTTGGCATCAGCTGATCTTAAAAACTTTTCACTAAAAGACTTTAAAGGTAAGCGTAAGCTCATTTCTATTGTCCCAAGCCTTGATACTGCCACTTGCGCACTATCTGCACAAAAATTTAATCAAGCCGCAAAGCAAAATCCGGATCTTGTGATTCTTGTAGTGTCGGCTGACTTACCCTTTGCTCAAAAAAGAATGTGCGACCATGACAACCTCGAAAATATTCGCACCCTCTCTATGATGCGCAATAAAGACTTTGCAAGAGACTATGGCGTGCTTGTAACTGAAGGCGCAATGGAAGGCCTGGCAACTCGTTCTGTTGTGGTGCTAGATGAAAATGATACAGTGCTCTACACAGAACTTGTAAACGAAATTACCCAAGAACCCAATTACCAAAACGCATTAGAACGCTTGCGTAATTAAGGCGAAAGCGTTTTTTTGAGCGCTTTTGCTAAGATTTTTGTTTTCCAATAAGCCCGCATACTCTAACGAGTAGGGGGCTTATTGGAAAACAAAAAGATTAGTAAAAGCGCCAAAAAGTCGCCAGCCTTAATTACACAAGAGGTCTATTAGATGCTTTGCAAAAAAAATAACCTACTCTTCATAGCTCTAGCTGTTTTATCGCTCATTGCAAATCCACTTTTGGCAAAATTTGCCAAAACTGCTCGTTTTGCTGATTTTTTTGCAGCGTGCGAGGGCTTTAGCACAAACAGTCTCGTTATTTTAGATGTAGACCAAGTAATCATTGAGCCGCGTGATGCTATTATGCGGCCACAAAACCAAAATCTTTTGTGGGAACTGCGGTTTGCCTATGGAGGGCACCTTACAGCATCGCGTCATGCAGAACTTTCAAGTCATGTAAGCTTGCAAGAGACATCTATTCTCATTGATCCTGATGCTTTAGCGTTTATCGAGCATATCCAAAAGCAAAACATTCCCATTATTGCCCTCACAGCAACTGGCGTAACAGGATTTGGCAAAATTCCGTCAATTCCTGACTGGCGCGTGGCCGATTTAAAACGCTTAGGCATCTCATTTGCCACAAGCTTTAGCCACCATCCGGTTTTTACGCTCACTCAAATTCAGGGAAATACCCCCTCACCTGTTTTTAAAAACGGCATTCTCTTTACAGGCGGTTACAGCAAGGGAGATGTTCTTACAGCATTTTTACATACAGTTGAGTTTTGTCCAGACAAGGTCTTTTTTGCAGATGACTTACTTCATAACCTCCAATCAGTAGAGGCGGCTCTTACCAAAAAAGGCGTAAAAGAAATTCACACCTTCCAATACCTAGGTGCCGACACACCAAACACAATTGACCTAGACGTAGCCCACCACCAAATCCGAACTCTTATGCAGCAAGAAAAGTGGCTCAGCGACCTAGAGGCCAAAGCAGCTCTTACTAGATAACAAAAGACTAAAAAGGACTTCTTACTCTGTCTTAGTTTGCGAGCCCCTTCAGGGCGACTGATCGAAGCCCACCGTGACCGCAGGGAACGGTGGGAATAGGCAAAAAAACATTGGAGCCCGGCTGAGGGCGATTGAATCATGCTATTGAATCGCCCTCAGCCGGGCTCCATAAACTATCTAACATTACCCACCGTTCCCTGCGGGCACAGTGGGCTTCGCTCAATCGTCCTCCGGACTCTAAAAAAAACAGAATAAGAATAAGAAGTCCTTTTTAGTCCTTTTTGAGCACCGCAACACCAATTAAAATAAAGTTATTGTTTTGTAAATTACTTTTACGGTACACAAAAACAATGACTAGACAGCGACACAGTAATCCCAAAACGCCGATAGAGGCATGTCTTGCGCGCATTTCTGATGTGAAGAACTCAGAGCTTGGAAATCAAGAGCGTATAGAGATTGCTCAGGATTTGGCGGGGCTTATTTTAGATAGCGCCAAAGGCCAGCAAACCGCCCGCGAAAAAAAGCGCGAACAAGATTTGGCTCGATTAATCCAAGACCCCCAGAGTAAAGCGCTTGTGGCGACTATACTCGATACCTGTTTTCGTACAAATGATGCTAAAAGTCTTGTGAATGAACTTACGTTTTTGCTCTCTGGCCAGACTTCCCTTTCTTTTTTGCCTTTTTGGCAAAAAATGGCCCTTAAATGTACCGGTGTTGTGGGCAAATTCTGTCCTAAACTGCTCACCTCACTCATCAAAAAAATCATCCATTCTGAAGTACAAGACGTCATAGCTCCGGGCGAAGATGATAAGCTTTTAGAGCGATTAAAAACCTATAAGCCACAAGACCTTAAAATAAATCTTAATCGCTTAGGAGAGGCTATACTCGGTAAAGACGAAGCCGAACGGCGTTTAAAGCAAAATATACAAGATCTTGCAAACCCAAATATTGACGTTATCTCAGTCAAGATTTCTAGTATCTGCAGCAACATAAACCTTGTAGCATTTACTGACACTTTAGATCGTCTTAAAGTGTCACTGAGACGTCTTTATCGCGAAGCTTTACTCCATAAAAAGTTCATTAATCTCGATATGGAAGAGTATAAAGATTTACACCTCACAGTGAGACTCTTTCAAGAAGTACTAAGTGAGCCTGAATTTTTACATCTTTCTGCCGGAATTGCTCTACAAAGCTATATCCCCGACTCATACCTTATGCAGGTGCAGCTTACCGAGTGGGCCATAAATCGCTATCACAACGGCGGTGCCCCCATAAAAATACGCATCGTAAAAGGTGCTAATCTTGGTATGGAACGCGTGGAAGCTTCTATCAAAGAATGGCCCCAAAGCTGTTATAAACAAAAAGAGCAAGTAGATGCCAATTTTAAAAAGATGCTCCACTATGGTATAAAGCATGCAAAAGCAGTTCATATTGGTATTGGCAGCCACAACCTTTTTGATATAGCTTATGGCATTATTTTAGCCTCAGAGCATTCAGTAGAACCTCATGTTACTATTGAAATGCTAGCCGGTATGGCTACCCACATTACGCGCGTGCTGCCTAAAATTTGGCGCAATGTACTTTTATATTTGCCATGCGCCAAAAAAGAAGAGCTCCATAATGCTATTGCCTATTTGATGCGCCGCCTTGATGAAAACACGAGTCCACAAAATTTTCTTACCCACATTTTTGACCTCACCACAACAAGTAGAGCGTGGGATGAACAAAAGTATATCTTTGCAGAATCTGTTATAGAAAGTGACAGAGTATCCTCAAATCCAAGACGCCTACAAAATAGAAAAATTCCCTACCTAAAATCTGATACTTCAGGCCATTTTACTAACGAACCCGATACCGATTTTAGCTTGAGCCAAAATCAAGCCTTTGCGCAAGAAATTCTAGAACAATGGCAAGTACAGTATCACGAAGTAAGCCTTGTTATTGGAGGGCATAATTTAGTCTCATCAGAAATATGCCAAGGCATTGACCCATCAAGACCTGGATGCAAAATATATACCTACTTTTTAGCTCAAGAATACCAGGCCAATGTAGCCTTAGAATTTGCCAAAAATCAAGCGCCCATTTGGGCAGATGTGCCATTAAACGAGCGCATGTATAGCCTACAAAAAGTAGCTAATATTTTGCGTACAAATCGCAAAAAATTTATCGGCGCCATGATGCAAGAAGTAGGAAAATCTATCCTTGAGGCCGATGGAGAAATTTCTGAAGCTATAGATTTTGTGGATTATTATGTAAAAGAGCTTTCCTCCCATACTCATGCTGACACTCTTTTTTCTGTAGGAGAGGCGGCCTTAGTACTTACGCCCTGGAATTTCCCAATTTCTATTGCCACATCTGCGCTTGTTTCATGCTTAGCCGTAGGCAATAGCGTGATATTTAAACCCGCACCAGAAGCGATCCTTTGTGGCTGGTTTCTGGCTGAATGTTTTTGGCAGGCAGGAATACCCAAAGAAGTGCTCCAATTTATTGTGTGTCAAGATGATCCTATTGGATCTATGCTTGTTACAGACCCAAGAATTGATCTTGTAGTACTTACAGGGGCCACAGCTACTGCCAAACACTTTTTACAGATGCGCCCCACACTAAAACTTTTTGCTGAAACGGGCGGCAAAAATAGCATGATCGTCACCAAATTTGCCGATCGTGATTTAGCAATAAAAGATATAATCCACTCTGCCTTTAGCTATTCAGGTCAAAAATGTAGCGCCTTAAGCCTGCTCATTTTAGATGAAGAACTCTACACATCTACAAGTTTTCGTCGCCAGTTAGTCGATGCGGCTCAAAGTTTAGTCTGCAGCTCAAGCTACAACCCGGCAGCTATTGTCACTCCCCTTATAAGACCTGCATCAGAGCACCTTTTGCGCGCTCTTACTACACTGGAAGAGGGCGAAAGCTGGCTTTTAGAGCCTAAGCAAGATGAAAAAAATCCGCAAATTTGGTCGCCCGGCATAAAACTAGGCGTAAAACCTGGCAGCTTTATACATCAGACAGAGCTTTTTGGCCCCGTGATTGGGGTGATGTGTGCTAGAGATTTAGAGCAAGCGGTCGTTTTTGCCAATGGCACCCCATACGGCTTAACTGCTGGCATACACTCTCTTGACACTCGCGAACATGCCTATTGTAAACAGCACATCATGGCAGGCAATTGCTATATCAATAGACCCATTACAGGAGCCATTGTGGCAAGACAGCCTTTTGGCGGCTGTAAAGCCTCAAGCTTTGGCATTGGCATGAAGGTAGGAGGACCAAACTACCTCTTACAGCTTGCAAACTGCACCAAAGCCTCTGCCCATGGCCAACATGCCATATCGTCTAATATCATGGATCTAGAGGGTGCTTTATTGCAGCTAGGAGTCAAAAATAAAGAAGTCTCTAAATTTTACAAAGCAGCCACCTCCTATGCATTTTGGTGGGATAATTATTTTGCTAAGCCAAGAATACTAAAGAGACTAGTTGGCCAAGACAACATTTTAGAATATAGACCACGATCTGAACTTTTTGTACTCCTACAAGACAAAGATTCAATACTTGATATTCTCCTTATTTTTGCTGCCGCCAAAACTGCCGGCTGCAAGGTCATCTGTGGTGCCACCTTTAAACTCCATCGCCGCCTCTTTCGACAAGGTCCCTTGGAGCAAATCTTCAAAAAATTTGGCTGGCAAACGCTCACACTCCAAGAAGTAGCAAACAAAATTACCACAAAACAAAATGCCCACGTACGAGCATTAAGCCCCCTACCGCACGACCTAACTGATGAAATTTCTCAAGCAATTGGGTGCCTCGACATCACACACCCCTCACACAACGGCCGCCTCGAGCTCATCCGCTACGTGCGAGAAATTGCCACCTCTTACGACTACCACCGCTACGGCAGTCTCATGGCCCGCGAATCCGAATCCCGCGAACCCATTCTTTAAACATAAATTATATTTTCTATTTTCCCTCTGCGTTCTCTGTTGCTCTCTCTGCGGTAAAAATATAGATCACACACCTTTGCTTGCATAAGGCTGTTGACGCTTTTTAAAACATTTTTTTACCGCAGAGAGAGCAACAGAGAACTAGAGAGGAAAATACAAAAAAAATATCCAAAATTTATCAGCTAAAACAAGAGCAATAAAGTTTCTTACTCTATATTCTCGGGGGCATGAAAGAACGATCGACCCAAAAAGAGCTCATGGATCTTGGCCACTATACTCCCCATGAATATAAGGATTGCCTCCACAAACTATCACGAGTGGGCAAATTTACTGGCATCTATCGCGATACCTTTAATGTTTTGCATGCATTGCAGCCAAAAACTATCCTAGATGTAGGCTGTGGGGATGGCAAGCTTCTTACAGCAATATCAGAAAAGCTCCCCAATACATTCTGCCATGGTATTGATATATCTCAAGAGGCTATATCGCATGCCAAAGCATCTGATCGTGTACGTTTTTCATGCTCTAGCTCAATTGAAAAGGCTGATGTCATTATGGCAACACTAGTCTGCCATCATATGACAGATGAAGAAATCACCACATTTATCCATGAAGCCTACACTCATGCCAATCATCTTGTACTCATAAACGACCTGCAGCGAAGCCGGTTGGCAAAATGGCTCTTCAAATGCATTTCTAGGCCACTTTTTTCAAATAGGCTCATAAGCCATGATGGCATAGTATCGATAGAAAGAGGCTTTAAAAAAAATGAACTGAAAGCACTCATACCTTATCCATGCACAATCAGGTGGCGCTTTCCTTTTCGCTGGCAGATTTTGATATGGAAGAAGTAATTATCGTTGGAGCCGGTGTTGCCGGTCTTGCATGTATGAACGCCTTTTTAGACAAGGGTATCCACCCCCTACTTATTGATGCAGGAACCATTGGCTCATACAAACTATGCGGCGAGTTTTTATCGGCAAGTGTTTGTAGGCAGCTAGAAGCTTGGGACATTGGCCCCATCCAAAAGATTGACCAGATTCAGATTGGATCTCTCACACTGCATAAAAATTGTGGGGCTATGAGTAGATCTGTTGCTGAATTGCAGCTTGCCGAACGCGCTTGTACAATTGGCGGGCGCATTCTTGAAATGACAAAAATAGAACAGATTTTTCCGGGTTCTGTGCTCTTAGCAGATGGAACCATACTATCATGCAAAAAACTGATTGTGGCTACTGGCCGCTTTGGGGTAGCCCCTAAAGAGTTTCCCTACATTGGCTTAAAGGCCCACTTTGAACATGATCCACTTATCCCACACCTTGCCATGCATATGATTCCGGGTGGATACTATGGCATTGTCCCCATAACAGCCAGCACAAGCAACATCGCCTGTCTTGTCAAAAAAGAACACCTTCATGAGGCTTTAAAACTAGACGTAGACTGGAAACAGGCCCCTGTTAGTAGCTTTGGAATAAAAAAAGTGCCTAATTATCCAAACACCTGCTGGATAGGTGATGCCATCGCCAGCTTTCCTCCCGCTACAGGCCAAGGCTGTACTCACGCCATAGATTCTGCATTCCTTGCCACAACATCTCAAAACTACAACCAAGAGTTACTGGCACAAATCAAGTACAAGATGCGCCTCTCTCAATGCATCCATACCCTCATGCTTCACAAAAAAGCGGCAAAAGCTTTCATGCCGTTTGCTCACCTTCTCCAAAACCACATCTGCAAATCCCTATCCCTCGATTAGCGCATTTCATTTTTTATTGGCTTAAAATTTTAGCCTCTATAATCTCTCGTGCATGTCGCATATCGTAAGCTTTGGGCATTCTTTGCCCACACATAGAATTTCTCAAAACACATTTGCTTCTAAAGTTGCATCAGCCTCTAGGCTATGCCCCGTACAGACTAAATGGCTAGAAAAGGTGTATCAAGGCTCCGGTATACACTACCGCTATTCTGTACTAGAAGATTTCACTAAAGAGGCTGCAGACTGGACATTTTGGCTGCAGGACACACCTGCCTCAACACACGCTCGTAACGAACTGTATAAGCTCCA
>JAJFUY010000368.1 GCA_021372185.1 Chlamydiales bacterium
GCCTCTTACGTACCTGATGCCAAATTAGCAGATGCTATAACTGCTGCAGACCTATGTAAAGCCGACTTAGCAACCGAAATGGTTGGCGAGTTCCCAGAACTCCAAGGCCAGATGGGCCGCATCTATGCCGAAAAACAAGGCAAAAATGCAGATATTGCCAAGGCAATTGACGAGCACTGGATGCCAAGAGGTGAAAAAGCGCCTCTACCGCAAACTGCATGCGGCACACTATTAAGCTTAGCTGAAAAAATGGATAACCTACTTGGTTTCTTTGGACTAGATTTAAAGCCAACCTCATCAAGTGATCCATTTGCCCTACGCCGTCAGGCACTTGGGATTGTGCGTATAGTACTAGATAAAAAGGTGCCATTACACCTCAAAAATGCACTCACAGCCTGCTTAAAGAACTTTCCGGAATCTATTCAGAAAAAAGGTGACGCGCTCGTTACAGAAGTAATGCAGTATATCATCTTACGCGCCAAGGGAGTTCTATCTGACATGGGCTTTAATAAAGACGAAATTGAAGCCTGCTTTGCCGTGCGCTCAGATGACCTTTACGATGTATTATCACGCCTTACAGCCCTACACGCCTGCCGCAAGAGCTCTAATAACTTTGGCAAGCTAGTAGAAGTACATAAACGCTGCCAAGGCCAAATCAACGGTCAAAGCCAACTATCTGTATCAAGCGACAAACTAACAGAGCCATCAGAAAAAGAACTACACCAAGCCTATACAACACGTCAGGCGGCCTTCGGTAGCGCAATCAAGAGCAAAGAGTACGCACAAGCCCTCACGCTCCTACAAGACCTACAAAGCCCCTTAAGCGAGCTATTCGAAAAGGTAAAAATCATGGACGACAACGCATCACTTCGCAACAACCGCCTCGCCATGTTACAAGAAGTCGCCAACCTCTTCAGCCAAATAGCCGACTTCCAAAAAATCCAGCAGTAGGATTTTCACCGCAGAGATCACTGAGAAGGATCAGAACACAAGAAAATTGTTTTAGAGTCCTTTAGGACGACTGAGCGGAGCCCACCGTAACCGAAGGGAACGGTGGGGATACAATATGATAGTAAATGGAGCCCGGCTTAAGGGCGATTGAATCACGAGATTGAATCGCCCTAACCGGGCTCCATTTCTTTTTCCCCTTATTCCCACCGTTCCCTTCGGTCACGATGGGCTTTTTTCAGTCGCCCGAAATCGGGCTCTAATACCAGTATGCGCGCACTAACACATCTTGTTTTTCTATCGTTATACCTACATTGCATCCCTTTTTTTAATCCTGTTTAAATTCTTGGATCATGGCTTCGATGGCATCGTGTTTTTCGGGGTTGGTGGTTTTGGCTTGTTCTAGGTTGGCTAGGAGGGCTTTTATTTTGTCTTCTTTGCCGCTAATTGTGCCGTCTAATTCAATTTCCATGCGCAGGTCTATGGCTTCATCTAACACTTTGTCTAAAAATTTGGTGTCGTTGGCCGGCAGGATTGGTTGGGCTACATGTTTTACTGCCTGAACGGTTTGGGGTTTTATGCCTGCCGCTTCATATAGGCGCTTGAAGGCGTTTTTATACTTTTTGTAGTAGCGTGGGTTGCAGCAGCGAAAAGCCAATGCTATTGAATTGCCCACTGCCTTAAAGAAAGACACCTTATCCCCTTTTTCATTCTTTACTATTTCATTTATTTTTTCATCGGCACTTGAGATTTGGTAAATAATCTTCTTTTCTTTTTGATCTACCTTGATGACAATAGACTTTTCAGGGTTTTTAATGAGATAATCTACTGCTTGGTGTACTGCATTACTTCTTGAATAGGCTAAAAAATCTTGGCTCATATACCCCTCTTATTAGGGTCACATTACCAAAAATTAAATTAATACTGTAGGGGTTTTCTTTTTGAGGTCATCGAATTGTTTAACAAGTTCCATGAGTTCATCCTCAGAGGCTTTACCTGAGTGGATCTTCATTTTTATTGATTCACGCTCGTGCATCCAGTTACGGTCTTTGATGCGTTGCATGGTATCAGTGAGATGATCTTTGGCTTTATCTCGATTTATCTTTTTATTTAAAATCTCAGATAAAAACTGTGGAAGCTCTTCTATTTCTATGTCTTCTGTAAGCTGTAATAAATCTATCTGTTTATTAGCCAGGAGTCTCTCTAAAACCATTTCATACACGATTTTGGCAAGAGGTAATCTCAAATCTCCGGGCGCTATATTTTTTTGGACAAATGCAACAAATTCTGGCATTCCAGGCCCGCATAAAATAATCCAACGTAGTAAATCCTGCTCCAAAATACGGTCTGGGTCAATTGCCTGGGTGGCACTATTACTTACACTGCGTTTAAAAAAGAGCGTTCGCGGCTGGAGCACATCAAGGCCCAAAAGCTCTTCTGGCACCTGTGTTATAGCGGCAAGTTTTTTTAGGCTCTCGTGCACCATAACGGTGTTATCCCACTCTCTTACGCGCAAGACAAGCTCTTGAATAATTTTGTTTTTTTCTGCCGGTGAATCTGTATGCAGAGTTTTTGAGTAGTGCTGCCATAAAAATGCCAAATACTCTCGAGCTCCAAGTAGCGCCTGAGTGATGGCTATTGGCCCCTCTTTTGCAAGCAGGCTATCAGGATCTTGCCCCTCTTTAAGAATTGCCACAAGCACTTCCACTCCCCGCTTTTGAAAGAGGTGCCCCACCTTCACAGAAGCCTCTTGCCCAGCTGTATCACCATCTAACAATAGATATACTCGCGTAACACCTAAGGCACATACTTCATGAACATGGTCTTCACCAAAAGCTGTGCCAAGAGCTGCCACAGTAAGGTCAAACCCATGGTAAATCATACGCAGGGCATCAAGGCCACCCTCTACAATAATAGCCTGTTTTTGCTTAATAATACGTCTACGGCTAGCTGCTAGGCCAAAAAGTACTCGTGATTTTTTAAAGAGAGGTGTCTCAGACGTATTAATATACTTACCGCCAAAGACAGATTCACTCATCTTTCGTGCCGAAAAGCCTATTGTGGCACCCGTCACATCAAGAATAGGAAACATTAAGCGTTCACCAAAAAACTCACGAAGTTTACCCCCACGATCAGCTAACAGCCCCACCTCTTTTAGCTCTTCATCTTTAAAATGCGCCTGGTTCATATACTTTTTAAAGAGCCCTTCACTTCTGGGAGACAGCCCCACCTGAAAGGCATGTATAAACTCTAAAGATATGCCACGAGCGTATAAATATTCTAAAGCCGCCCTACCCTCTTCTGTATGGAGTAGATAGGTTTGATAAAAGCGGCTTGCTGCATCTAGAGCATCTTTTAGACGAGATTTATTGATAGATTTATAGTCGCTGGGGCCATCTAGTTTTTCTAAAGTAACGCCAAAGCGCTCTGCTAATTGCTCTACAGCCTCCGTAAACGTAACTCGTAGATGCTGCATCAGAAATTGGATAGCATCACCATGCGCCCCGCAGCCAAAGCAGTGATAGTGCGTGTCCCCTCGGTTTACCACAAAAGAGGGGTTACGCTCTTCATGAAATGGGCATAAGCCCTTCATTGCGCCACCTGCTTTTTTAAGCTCTACGTGCTGTGATATCACATCACTTACATCAATGCGTTGTCTAAGAGTATCTAAACTTTGTTTAGTATAACGGACCATAATACTGAGATTGTGCCAGACTTTGTCCTAGATGGCAATGGCTGTGTTGATTCAACCATACCTTTTACGTAGCCTCACAACTTGCTTATAAATTCTTCTTTTGATAGATGTGTTAAAAACGAGGGATTTTTATGAATAAATTTCATGCTATTGTAGCAACATTAGCTTTAAGCTTTGCTTCTTTACTCCCCTTGCAGGCATCTCACTGCAATAAATGCTGCATGACGGGCGTATTCTGGATGAGCCATCATGATATGTGGCCAGAAGGTTTTTCCCCCGATAGCGAGATCTGCGGAATATCTTTCCATGAGATTTTAAGCACTCCAACAAATGGACATCCATGGCACGTGCTGGCTCATCAGTGGGTAACAGCACAGCTTAACGTAGCCAATGGCGCAACCTCTCATGAATTAGGATCTGCCCTAGAAGATGCAGAGCATCTTCTAAAAAAAGAAGACTTTTCTAAAAAGCCAGACCATATTCATACCTACATTACCCTGGCTGGTATTTTAGCAGATCATAATAATGGTGTGCTTTCAGGTAGCAAACACTGTCCAGATGACATCATTCTCGTATGCCCACCATGTCCTGCATGCTGTTGCCCGAAATGTCCTGAAATCCCAGAATGCCCAGCATGTCCACAATGTCCACAATGCCCAGAACTTACCTGCGGCACAGTAGAGTGCAATTGCCCAGAGCAAGCTGTATGCATCTGCCCTGAGGCACCTGACTGTGTCTGCAACTGTGATCAGCATAATGATTGTCCTGCTTCTCCAAGCTCTTCATCAAGTTCATCATCCTGTTCACACAAGCACAGGCACAGGCACCATCACCACCATCGTAATGCAGCAGCTATCCAAAATAAAGTGGCTGCAGTACCTGTGGTAGCAAAAAAAACAAGCCCTGCTAGAAGAGCAACAGATCCAAAAAGAACCACCGCTGTCAAGAAAAGATCAAGAACTCATGCGAGAAGGACAACAACTCATGCCAGAAAGGCAACTCCTCGTAAGAAGTCAAGAAGAAGAACCACAGTACCGCAAAGGAATACTAGACTAGAGCGGCTCGGGCGCCAGTAAGAAAATAAACAATAGTAAGGAGTTTTATGAAAAAATTACTTCAGTTAATGATCCTTTTGGGTATCGTCACCTCGCTTGAAGCAAGCGTGGTTGATCAACCTATGGTACGAATAGATTCTTCGGGCAATAAAGTAGCCGTTTGGGAATCAAGCTCCGGTAGCATGGCGATTATTCAAGCCGCAACAAAAGGGGCACTGGATATTACTTGGAATACTCCAGTGACTATTTCTGATCCACTCAAGCAAGCAACAACGCCCCGCATGTCAATGTCTAAAACCACAGGTGATGTAGTTGTGGTGTGGATTGAAGACACAGTGTCTGGACGAGGGCTGGGTGCCACACAGCTTCCCTTTGGAGGGAGCTGGAGCGCTCCTGTCGGCATTAGCGATGTAAACCATGACATTTCTTTTGAAGACTATCAGGTACAAGTAAATAATGCAGGCTCTAACGTTATTATTTATAAAGTCTTGGATCTCTCAACAAGTCAGACAAAAATTTATGCTACGGAAGCCACCATTGGTTTTGGATGGAGCCCTCCTCAAGCAGTATCTGGTTCAATCCCCTAATCTGCCAAAAAACGCGGGATGGAGTTTCTCTCCATCCCATTTTATATTAATTCGGAAGACCTGCTCTCAATAGTTCAAAAACAATCGAAGCTACCACTGGGGTCTCAACGTTGGATGTAATGTGAGCCGTTGCAGTAGGAGCTGTATTGAGTACAGAAACATGTGTTCCTGCTGTAAAGTGATAAATACCACTTGAGGCGCTTTCTTTAATTTCAGTTCCTTGAGGGGTTGCATCCACTGGAGTAAATCCCGTAAGAAGACCTGTGGTGATAAAACTTGCAGAAGTGGTGCCAGAAGTTGTTACAGTTCCTCCTGTAACTAATGAAAAGGCATTTCCTCCTGCATCGCCTGTCGTGATATGGATAGAAACAAGCCAATCACCTTCGGTAGGAATTTCGAAGGAAGTATAAAGTTCTGGATGGCCTGTGTCATCTGCATGAGGGATAATACCACCCAATCCTGAGGCAGGAAAGTCTATATTTGCATGGCCAACTGGTCCAGGTGGGTTATTCATTTGAAATTCAACTATACCATTTGTGTTCACAACACGCATTTCGTCAATATCATCAACAATAGGAATTTTTGTATAATAAAACGCATAGACCGCAAGTCCATTTGCAGGGCCAGTTGCGCCACTTGCACCTGTTGCACCAGTAGCTCCCGTAGCGCCTGTACTTCCAGTCGCTCCAGTGGGTCCTGTTGGACCGGTAGGTCCAGTCGGGCCTGTTGCGCCTGTAGCACCACTAGCACCTGTAGCTCCGCTGGGTCCCGTAGGACCAGTAGCGCCCGTCGCTCCAGAGGCACCTGTTGCACCACTAGGGCCTGCAGGTCCTGTTGCACCGGTGGAACCTTTGGGGCCTGTAGCGCCTGACGCGCCACTTGGACATTTTGGTCCTGTAGCGCCAGTTGCACCTGCAGGCCCTGTAGGTCCTGTGGGACATACTACCGGACATGTTGGTGTTGCCTGGCAAGTTGTGCAGTCTTGATTAGGCGGTACACGTCTTGTACCTCCGTCACCTGTCATATAAAGTACATTACCTTGAGTGCCCCCTGAAGCGTAGGCTTCAGTAAAAAAGAACGTCGTTATAGTTATGAGAACACGAAATGAAAAAAGAAAGCTTTTGGTCATAAATGGTCTCCATAAATGGATGTAATGTAACAATTTTCTAAAAACCTAGCAACAAAGAATTTTCTCAAAATTGCCTAAACTTTCTTTAGTATGGCAGACCATAACTGTGAAATTGTGCTAGACTTTGTCCGAGATGGTATTGGCGGTGTTGGTTCAACAAGATCAATGTCTTTTACTACAAAAACGCGTCTTGCATCACAGTGTTTTTGCCACTCTCCGTGGCCTACGTGGCTTGTGTCTCGCCGATAGCCAATTTGGCTTATCATGCGGGGCAGCACTTTGCCAAAAAATCCTGATCTAAATGCGGCGCTTATGTAGGACCTTACTTGTTCAGCCATTTTTGAAGTAAAAAATGAAGGGAATGGTAACTTCCATATAGCGTGTAAACTATCCCATTCATCCCCTGGCTGAAAATGGTCAAAATTCCACTGCGTTTTTGGGCAATAGTGGGTAATTTTATAGTCTGTTCCTAAGTTCTTTTGAAGATCGGTAAGAATAGCCTGTTGCTCGACGTTAGTTTTAGATACTTTTAGTGCCGCTTCTTTTAACAGTTTTCTATACCATCTCCCTTTTTTACGCGTTGCTGCAGCAAAAAGACGCCCGTGGGCAGTTGCATAATCTCGCACCTGAGGCTCTAAGGCCTTTTCACTTGCCTCATGCACTGCAGCATCAAAGCGTAGCCATTTGTAGGAACGCATGACCTCTTCTTGCGTTTTCATAGCTCCAAGATGGGTCTCTCCACATTGGGGTATTGGATCTTTTGCTTCTTGGCGACGAATGATGGCAAATTTTGATTGCAGAGCAGCCAAAAGCTGAGCGTGCTTATTGCCAAACTCAATAAAAGCGTCATTATCTTCAGTATTAATAGCTGGATCATCAAAGACTCGTGCAAATACCGTGTGTCCTGGTACTGGTATACGGCCGCTTGAGGTTGTATAGTGTACCAAAAAACGCTGGGCACAGGCCGCACCCAAGCTATGGCCAACAAAGTCTACATGTACAGCCTTTTTATTCTCGATATGTTCTTTATTGGCTTTGGCATGCTCTAAAAGCACACGGCTCCAAAGCCCGAGCGTTGATCT
Source organism: Chlamydiales bacterium (assembly GCA_021372185.1). GTDB lineage: Bacteria > Chlamydiota > Chlamydiia > Chlamydiales > FEN-1388 > SZAS-7. Next base: position 7,497 of record JAJFUY010000368.1, read on the forward strand.
ATCAAGTGGTTTTGAGGCACATGATGTTTGATGCTGCTGCAGCTTTGCTAAAAGGGCATTTTCTTGCTCGTTTGGATTTTTTTGTTCCCAGTTCCACCAAGAAAGCAGGCTTTTGGCTCTTGGGGCTAATTCCTCATTGGTCAATAGACTTTCTAAAAAGGCTTTGAGATCTTGCTCATCAGAATCATTTCGTACAATGTGCCTTAAGGTATTCAGCTGTACCCAGGCTTTATAATAGCTTTTAATACCTATCTTGGGAACATCACGGATAAGATCTAAAAATTCTGAATCATGTTTGCGCACAAACTCTTTTAGCGTAGGCTTTTTATACTTTGTTTTTACTTCAAGCTGCAGCGCCTCATTTGCTGCTACTAAATTATCATAAACCTCTTGAAGGGCACATTTAGCCTGAAGTTTTTTGTCAGCAAAGTGCTGATAGCCTACCCAAACGGGGATTGTTCGTGCATCAAAAAAGGCCTTTTCGTGCTCATCTAAAAAGTGTGCCCCTTCATACCCTGGAGAATTAAGTGGGTTAAAGTCATTCGTAATTGAGGAATCACCATCTAACGTGTAGCCGCTAGCGGCCGTACTTCTATAGAGCTTGATAACAGGCAGATTCATGCCCGGACAAGCCGCTTCTAGCGTATAGGAGAAAATACCCCGAGAGTTATGTATCCAGCTTGTAACTTTATAATAGCGCTGTGGATAGCCGTCTTGCGTTGGTGCGGGAATAAGCGCGCCCACACGGTAAGGAGCCTTGTCATCTAAGCTTTTTTGGTGCAGATGTTTTTTACATAAAATGAGCGCTAGATCTTCATAAAAGCACTCCCAGGCCTTGTGGCTTTCTCTCCCAGGTATTTTTAAACAGGTCTGAAAAAGCTCTTGCTGGTCAACCCATGGCTTATAAAGCTCATCATCTCCTTGTGTATACCAGGAGGCAATTTTACCATGCAGCTTACGGCCGGTAAACACCTTTTCTGCTTCAAGCGCTGATGGTGATAACACCGCGACAAGCTTAGCAAAATGTTCAGGGTTATGAATATCAATTTTATGTACGGGAATCCCCAGCTCTTTTACACGCTCTAAAAGTCTCTCTGGAAGGGTTTTGGATGCTTTTATATCCGCTACCAGCTTTTTAATGTCGGTAATTTCTAGATGCGTTGTTCCTACATTTACTCGGTATACAATTTCTGGAGTAAGCGGGAATTTATTTTGGATCATGTACTCTAAATCAAACCCATAATGAACCTGTATACGCTTGAGGACCTCTTCTCCAAACTGCCGCACGATAAAATCGCGATAGATTCCGAGCGTGTAGACAATATCGCCTTTTTTTTGGGTATCGCTAATAGATTTGGCAACTAAAGAGCTGCCGTCAAATACCATATGATAGCTTGAGGCATCATGTAGGGGGTGATCTTTTACATCCTTCCAGCTATGAAACTGTTCAAAATCTTGAAACAGCTTTGTGGCAAGCTCTGTAAAGGGGTCACAATAGGCTTTTGCAGTTTTTAGCTTTGTAAGGCTATCTCCAATTGTAAGCCCAGTTGGGCTTTGCACCTCTACATTAAGCTTTGGAGTAAAAATACGCTCAGATCGCAAAAGTGCAGTCGTTATCTTATACTCAACCTTATTAGAACTTTTGTTAATCTGAAAAAAGGTAAAAATATAGGAAATGAGCTGAAGCCAGATATCCACTTTGGGCTTGATGACAAAATTTCTGTTATTGGCTCTAAAATCTACTGTATGAGCACCACGATAAATTTCTTCTTTATCTTTTGCCTCTAAGACATCATTAAAGAGCTTATTTACCACTTCACGTCGCTGTTCTGGCTTGATAAGAGATTGTGGACAGTCACTAAAGTCAACAGACACTTCGAGTGTACGATTATCCTGAGTCGTCACGTATCCAAGATAAGTTGAATCAGCCGTCCTAAAAAAATCTGTTTTCATAAATGGCCATCCCTTCAGAAAGCATAATCATATCAAATTCGTTAATTAACCGTGCCCAATTGTATTCCCTTGCCCGTGCCCGTGCCCTTGCCCTTGCCCGATTTGTTTTTTTCTTTCCCTTTTCCCTTACTTAATACCAAAAATACAAATACAAAATCGGGCAAGGGCAAGGGCACGGGCAAGGG
>JAJFUY010000375.1 GCA_021372185.1 Chlamydiales bacterium
GGCATGGTTAAGGTGCTGAAGATATTGCAAGATAAAGTAATACCCCCTAACTTAAACTACTCAAAAGCCAATCCACTACTTGAGTTTGATAACCATCCCTTAAAAGTAAATACCCAGCTCTTTTCTTTAGAACAGGGTAAAGACCCTTTAAGAGCCTGCATAAATTCCCTTGGCATAGGTGGGACAAATGCCCACGCTATATGTGAGGAAGCTCCTCAAAAAACAACTCAGGCAGTTAGTCGCAGTCATTATCTACTATGTCTTTCTGCTAAAACAGATAGTGCCAACCAAAAACAGACCGAAAATCTCTCAGCCTTTATAAAAGAAAATCCGTCTATTGACCTATTTAATGTGGCAACAACACTGACTAATGGTCGTACTCACTTTTCTCACCGTGCCTTTTTGGTGGTAGATTCAACACTCTCAAATCTTGAATCACAAAGTTTTATTAAGAGCCAGGTAGCAAAAAATCACGAGATTGCTTTTATTTTTCCGGGCTTAGGATTAGATTTTCACCCGTTAGCTAAAGACCTCTATGAATCAGAACAGGTGTTTAAAGAATGTGTCGATAGATGTGCTGTAGTCATCAAAGAAGCTATTTCAATTGATATTGTCCTCTATTTTACAGATAAAGAAGCCTTTGAAAAAGCAGCCGTTGACCTTTCTACTTTTGAAGTTGATCAACTCATCACCTTTGTTTTTAGCTACAGCTACGCCTCTCTTTTTATCCATTGGGGTATACAGCCTGCGGCCATGTTGGGCTATAGCTTTGGTGAGATTGTTGCGGCGGTTCTGGCCGACGTAATGAACGTAAAAGATGCCCTCTTGTTTATTATCAAACGAGGTGAGTTAATCAGCAAAACTGAAGCCGGGGGGATGTTGAGCGTACCGCTATCTAAGCTAGATGTGTTACCACTCATTCAAGATAAAGAGCTGTCAGTAGCAATAGACAATGGCCAATCGTGTATTTTAGCTGGGACCGAAAAAGAAATGAGTGCTTTTGAAGACCTGGCAAAGCATAAAAAATTGCTCTGTATGAGGGTAAAGGCGCAGTATGGGATACATTCTCATCTGATGCAGCCTATCAGAGATGAGTTTGCCAAGATCTTTACAACTATTTCGTTACAAAAGCCAAAAATACCGGTTGTTTCTTGTGTTTCAGGAAGCTGGGCGGATCAGAAAGTGGCTGATGTGCAGTATTGGATAGAACACCTCTCTCATACCATGTGTTTTGTAGAAGGTATTCACACGCTTGCTAAAAAAGAATATCTCTATGTCGTTATAGGCCCTCAGCATGAATATAGCTCTTTATTAAAACGGTTTCTTCCTAAAAATCAGCATGACAAAATTATAACTTGCGGACAGGCTAATCAATATAGCGCTGAGCCATTAAAACTGTTTTATCAGCAGGTGGGAGCTCTTTGGGCAAGTGGTGCTCAAGTTCACTGGAATGCGTTTTATGCAGGGGCCGAGGGCCAAAGAATTCCATTACCTACCTATCCTTTTGACAGACTAAAAGTAGCTCATAAGAAGTCTGTGTTAGAGTTAATGCAAGAATTTATTAATGGCTATTCTCAGACCATTGTTTCTAAATCTGCACATCATGAAGAAGAAATAGCCCCTGTTTCTGCCACAGAAGACTTTCCGGAAGTGGCTAGAGAGATGATGAGCACCTCATTTGTTGCGGCTTGCTCTCAAGATGAGCATACATTGGTAGCAATTTGGGAGGATTTTCTTGGGGTGCAAAAAATTGGCCTGCACGACCACTTTTTAGAACTTGGTGGCAATTCGCTAAAAGCCATAACTATTTTGGCAAAAATTCAGAGCCAATTTGGTGTTACTATTGCCCTAAATGAGTTTTTTAATGACCCCACTATAGCCTTTTTAGCTTCTAGAATAAGCAATCCTGTAGATAGTAAAAGCTCACCTTTAGAAGTAGCAAAAGAAAGATCTTCTCTTCTTCTTACTCCAGCTCAGCAACTACTTTTGCGATTGCAAAAGATGTTGGGGTATGAGTTTGTCAATGAGCAAAAGATAGTGCTGAGTGGCATTGATGAAGCGAGAATGCAAAAAGCTATTGATGAATGCATACAAAATAATGCTATTTTTGGCCTTAAAGTTGACGGCGTTTTTGTTGAAGAACAGGCTCGTCAAAGCACAATAAAGCTTAGTAAAGATGGCGATACTTATATTTTTTCTATACGCCTTTCAGCGTTAGTTTCTGATGGATTTACGATTAACCTTCTCATTAAACAGATTGTAGAAAGCTATGTACATGGTCACATACAAAAGCCCAAAGTTGACTTTTTGGACTATTTGGCATCTTCAAGAGCACCATCAGATGGGCAAGCAAAAAATTATTGGAATCAACACCTGCCATTGATCACACATAATTTTGCCAAAGAGGATAGCCTTTCTTTCATACCCAAAACTATAACGGTAGATATTCCTGAAGAGGATGCAAAAGAGCTCTATCGCTTTGCAAAAAGCTGTAAGATTACGGCCAATACTTTATTTACAACTATTTTATCACTGAGTGTAAAAAGCTTTGCTTGCGCTATTGGTTTGGTTTTAGACGACAGAATACATCCTGATACCCTGCAAATGCCCGGCATGTTTAGAAAGGTGCTGCCACTTGCTTTATCAGTAGATCCGTTAGAGGAATTCAATATCTCTTTATCTAAGATGAATGAGCAGCTCATAGAAGCTATGACCTATAAAAACTATGACTATGAACTTGATTTGATTCATGCGCAGAATGACTTTCCGTTATTTCATCCGGTCATTCAGTTTCATGAAACGATGACAGAGAAGAATGTGAGCGACATAGAATTGCACGAGGTCGTTTTAAACCACTACTGTCTACCTTTTGTATTGAAATGCGATGTATTTCGTCTGCAAGAGGGGGTTCAATTCTGTTTTAGTTATAACTCTAATCTGCTGTCTCTCGAAGATGTTGAATCAGTAGTTACAAATTGTAAACGAATCATACAAGAAAGCATTCTTGTTCAGCCTGCTTGGGAGGTGTAAAATTACTCCTTATAACCTTTTCATGTTTCCTTTTGCCGGTGGTAATAGCTATTCATTTAACTTTATTAAGCCTCATCTTCCTAAACATATTACCCCCATAGCTATAGAAATTCCTGGCCGAGGATCACGTATACGCCAGCCGCTTGTCACATCCATGGATTCTATGGCACAAGATGCGCTGCAGCAAATAGAAGCAAAAGGAGTAGATACTCCCTGTATCTTTTGGGGCCATAGCATGGGTGCACTTTTAGCATTTTTAGTTATCAGGTTGCTACGAGAGGGGAATAAACCACTGCCTCAACACTTTATGGTAAGTGGGCGTGAAGGGCCATCAAGTGTGAAGGAGCAAGAGACTACGCCATTATATTTACAGCCTCAAGAACAGTTTTTTCGTACGCTAATCGCCTTAGGAGGAACGCCGTCTGAGGTATTTCAGCACCCAGAAATGAGGGATCTGTATGAGCCGATATTACGTGCAGATTTTCAGGCTTTGGCTACATATCAACATAACCCAAAAGAGGCTTTAGCGGTTCCCATTACCTGTATTGTGGGTGATAAAGAAAAAATACCAAGAGAAAACCTCAAAAAATGGGATCTAGAGAGTGCAGTTTCTTGTACGCATATAACCTATCCTGGAGATCACTTTTTTATCTTTAAGAATACAAGTAATTTAACATCGTTATTGATGGAATTAACTGTATGAATGACTCATTGTCTGTAACGCAGTACTACATACAACTAGATGAAGAACTCCATCCAGGAACGGCCAAATATAACGTTGGTGTCTACTATAAAATATATGGCGCATTAGATATACCAAGACTTTGCCAGGCAATTACTACTGTAGTATCCTCACACGATATTTTCACATCCAAAGAAGAAGTGAGCGTTGTTGACGCATCAGGCAAATCCCCAACTGAAATTTTAGAATGGATTGAAGAGGATAACCGAGTCCCTTTTCAGTTTGATACCGGCCCTTTATATACGTTTACGGTGTTCACCTTTGGGCGAGATTTGTGCATTTGGTACATGAAATGCCACCATATTTTGATGGATGGATGGTCATTTAAATTATTTTTTAATCAAGTGGCCGTAGCCTACGAGAATAAATCTGTTGAACATATTGAAGGTACCTATAGAGCATTTGTTGAAGAGCAAAATGAATATAAGCAAAAGCCTCAATATGAGAAAGATCGGGCGTTTTGGAGAGAGTATTTTCAAGATAAAGATGCCAATACCATCTTTGCCTCAAATAAAGAAGTCTCCAAAGTTTCTGGTGAATCTGTAGAAATTGGCTTTACTCAAGCCATAGTAAAAGAGCTAGAAGCAATTGCTGTAGAGCAAGGTGTTTCACTCTCACAGCTATTTATGGCAAGCTTTTCTATGATTCTACATAAGTTTTACCAGAAGTCATCTATGACTTTTGGGGTTCCTATCATGAATCGCAAGAAGAAGTATGAATCTGTAGTCGGTCTCTTTATTAATTTAGTTCCTGTTCGCTTTGAGCTAGAAAAAGACGTCTCACTTGGTCAGTTTTTAAAAGCAGTCAAATCAGAATTTCTTAAGGTATTACGACATCAAAGATTTCAGCATGCTGAAATTGTAAGTGCGCTAGATGGTACTACGGGCACAAAGCGATTATATGATGTACGCTTTTCATTTGAGCCATTTGACTTTGCTAAAAGCTTTGCAGGCCATACATACGATATGCAGCCCCTCTCAAATCATGATGAAGAAGAGCCTATTTCTATCCATGTGCGCTACTATCATGAAGGCGATGTGCGCATTTGCTGTGATTATAACACCAATTTTGTGTGCAAAGATGAAGTCTTAAGCTTCATGGATGCATGGAAATACCTGATTACAGAGTTAAGGGGCTTATTAGATGGCTCTGTAGATCAGATCTTTGATCACTACACCTCTATGCAAAGCCAGGTTTTGACATTTGGTAGACATTATGAACCTGTAAAACGCCATCAACATGAGTATGTTTCTTGCTGGCAAAAGGCAGTTCATAGCTATGCTGATAAGGTTTGTATTACGTTTCAGGGGCAAAAGTTTACATATCGTGAAATTGAAGGTTTGGCAAACGCCTATGCTACGCTCTATAAAAGCCACAAAATTGACAAAGTAGATAGGGTCATTATACTTTTAGAGCGATCAGAAAAATGTGTGGCTGCAATCCTTGCAGCCATGAAGATCCGGGCTACATACATACCCTTAGATATCAATTGCCCATCAGATAGAATTGCAGCCATTTATAGAGATTGCGGATGTAAGGCCGTTGTTACAACTACAAAATATGCCCCGCAAGTTCTTGGGCTAGATTGTATTCTTCTCGATAACTCAAGTGTGTCAGGTGAAGAGTATACCATCCAGGAGTATGACCCAGGGGCTATTGCCTATATCATTTATACTTCAGGCTCTACAGGAAAACCAAAAGGTGTTCCTATCAGCAATGCTTCACTACTTGATTATGTCCAAGGGTTTATTGACCATTTTAAAGTTATAAGTAGTGATGTAGTGCTCCAGCAGGCATCAATTGCCTTTGATGCATCTGTAGAAGAGATATTTCCTGTACTTGCTGTTGGTGGAACGCTATCAATCACAGACGATAATAGAGATTTTGCCAAAATTCTAGATGAGCTTCAAACCCAAAAGGTCACTATACTTAGCACAAATCCTTACGCTGTAAATTATATTAATGAGCATGCTGATGTGTCGTCTTTGGCCTTACGCGTACTAATCAGCGGCGGAGCTGTACTGCAACATGAAGATATTTCGTCTCTTGTCGGAAAAATCCCACTTTATAATACATACGGCCCTACAGAATCTACGGTCTGTGCAACCTACCATCTTATTGATGATCATAAGGCGGTCATACCTATTGGAAAGCCTTGTGTGAATCGAAGCCTCTATATTTTGGATTCCTCGTATAGATTGCTGCCGCCGTATGCTGTAGGCGAGATTTATATTGGTGGATTAGGGCTTACGCCTGGATACATAAATAACCCAGCCGAAAATGAAAAAAGGTTTATTGCTCATCCCTTTAAAGCAGGTGAGCGCATATACAAAACAGGGGATTTAGCTAAATGGAATGCCCTGGGTGAGATTGAGTATATTGGCAGAAATGATGAACAGATCAAGCTTCATGGCAATAGAATAGAACTTGGCGAAATTGAAAAGGTTTTACGTCAGTTTGAAGAAATTCAAAATGCCATTGTAAAAGTAAAAAATGGGTCAATTGCCGCATTTTGTGAATCTCGCCACAAAAATTTTGATAAGGCGGCAATTCATAAGAAGCTAAAAGCCATTCTTCCGCCGTATATGCTGCCTGTTTACTATGTACAGCTGACGCATATTCCGTTGACTGACAATGGCAAACTTGATGAGAGATCACTACCTGCAGTAACAAGTGACGACCTTGTAAGACAAGAATATCGAAGAGCTGAGACGCCACTACAGTGTAGCCTTGTTGATGTATGGAAGACATTTGTAGGAGTGGAAGTTATAGGCTTAGATGATAACTTCTTTGAGATTGGTGGCCATTCTTTGCAGATGCTGCACATGAGAAATCAAATTCAGCAACTGTATGGTGTGTACGTATCTTTGAGCGAGCTAAATGAGCATTTGACTATAGAAAAGCTGGCCTCTTTAGTTGAAGCAAAGCGTGTATCAAGCTCTCCAGAAGTGCCGATGGAAGTGATTCCACAAAGCGCATCTTATGCTATTAGCCCCACGCAACAACGTCTTTGGATTTTAAGCCAGACACACGAGGCTGCCCGAGCCTATCATATATGTGGTAGCTACCTGTTAGATGGCAAAGTAGAAATAGACGCCTTTAGGAATGCCCTACAATGTGTCGCTGATAGGCATGACTCACTGAGGACGGTCTTTACTGAAAATCAGGGGCAAATTACGCAAAGTATACAACCCCTCACAGTAGATTTTGAGGTAGTTGATCTTTTTGGCGATACTGTACAGGCAGTTCAAGAATTTTATGCTAAATCATTTGATTTAGCAACAGGCCCGCTATGGCGTATGGCCATTTTTCGTGTTGGTAATACCTGCATAGTAAGCGCAAGTTTTCATCATATTATCTGTGATGGATGGTCTGTTGAAATACTTTTGGGTGAGATCTCAAATGCGTATGCATTCAAAACTTTACCTAAGCTTACTTGTCAGTATAAAGACTATGTCTACTGGCAGCAAAAATACGTGCTCTCTCATGCGTATTTACAAGATAAAGAGTACTGGAAGGGTGTGTTTGCAGGCGATGTTGCTAAACTTAATCTACCCTATGATTTTGCACGGCCGGTTCAAAAAAGCTATCGTGGCGCATGTGTTGAGCATCGCTTTAGGCAAATTGATACGATTAAAGCCTTTGGGGCGCACCATCAGGCAACGCTCTTTATGGTACTAGTAGCTGGTTTAAGAGCCTTATTATATCGCTACACAGGCCAAACAGACTTTGTGCTGGGTACTGTAGTGGCAGGAAGAGATCATAGTAGCTTGGTAGATCAGGTAGGGGTGTATGTCAATACGCTCCTTTTACGTGGAACTATAGCTGGGTCAAGTGGCTTTAGCGCTCTTTTAGCAAGCGAGCGTGTAAGAGAACAAGAGGCATTTAGCCACCAGTGCTATCCATATGATCATGTAGTCGAAGATCTCCAAGTAAATGACCTCTTAGAAGTACTGGTAATTTTGCATAACCAAAAGAGCCTCCTGCAAGGAGGGGGGTTGCAATTACCTGGAGTCCACGTTTCAAGCTACAAAGACGCCGAAACGGCATTTAGCCAGTTTGGGTTGACCTTTGCCTTTTTTGAAGATGGGGCATCAGACCTTGTCTTAAAGCTGGAATATGACACAGATCTATTTTGTAAAAGTACTGTTGAGAAGTTAGTTGGCCATTATGAGCGGCTACTTACTGCCCTCATACAAGATCCTGAGTGTCCTCTAAGCGATGTAAAGTACTTAGACGAGGATGAAACGACCCTTATTTTAGACCGTTTTAGTGGCAAAGACCGTCCTTATATTGATTATGGGGTTATTTCAGTA
>JAJFUY010000376.1 GCA_021372185.1 Chlamydiales bacterium
GTTTAAAGAGTATTCAGGAAGCAAATAGATGCTCAAAGCATTGGCAGCAGCGGATGCAATGCGGACAACTTGTGGCGCGTTGGGTTTGCAGTCAATATATCCTGCAAGCAGCCTAGAGCTTGTAAAGATAGCACGCGATGCAGTCTGCTGAGAGGGTAATACCGCAAAAAATATCGCCGATTCTAAACCGTCAAAAACATTTGAATATTTCCAGGCTGTTTTTGCTGCATATGTTGCCCAAGCGGTAGCCTGCATTATAAACTATCTATGATGTAGTAGCATAGAATAGAGAGTGTGGCACCAGCTGGTATTGTAACAATCCAGGCCAGGATAATATCGCGTATCATACGGAGGTTAATGGCGCCTAAGCCTCCAGCTAAGCCAACACCAAGAACTGAGCCTACAAGAGTGTGTGTAGTTGAAATAGGAAAGCCTAGCCTTGATGCTAATAAGACAGTAAGAGCTGCGGCAAATTCTGCAGAAAATCCGCGGCTTGGGGTAAGTTCAGTGATTTTTTTGCCGATAGTTTCAATCACGCGCCAGCCCCATGTGGCAAGTCCTGCTACAATGCCAACTCCGCCCAGAACTAAAATCCAAAAAGGAATGGTAGCCTGAAAGTTTGTGCTGCCGGTTTCTGTGATGTTGATGATAGCAGCAAGTGGCCCGATGGCATTGGCAACGTCATTTGCACCGTGTGAAAAGGCCATTAAGCAGGCACTTACTATCTGAAGGGCGCCAAAGATGCGCTCTACTCTTGTGAACTCGCCATGCATGCCGTCTGGGGCATGATCTGGCACCTTCATATACCGGCAAAAAATACCTGTGGCTAAAGCCGCCGTTAGAGCCATCAAAAAGATAATTTCTAGTTTATCAAGCATATCGCCTTGAGGCGCTATAACATTCCACAACCCAACAAGAGAAAAGACAATAACTAGGCTGGCTACTATCCAAGGCAGCACTTTTTTGGTGGCAGCAAGGGGGTTGGCGCTATAGAATATGCGTTTTCGCATCACAGAAAAAAACACAAAGCCAACTGTCGCGCCCATTAAAGGTGAAACTACCCAGCTGCAGGCTATAGAAAACACTTCGTTCCAGTAAATGGCACCCGTTCCACCAACGACCGCTCCAAAGCCTACAAGTGCACCTACAATAGCATGTGTAGTTGATACCGGCAGGCCAAAATAGGTGGCAAGCTGCAGCCATATACCACAGGCAAGAAGTGAGGCAAGCATGCCGTTAACAAGGATGTGAGGGTGTTCAGCAAAGACTTGGGGGTTAACAATACCCTGTTGCAGTGTTTCTGATACATGTGAGCCAAAAAATACGGCGCCGCAAAATTCAAAGATAGCCGCTATTACTACCGCTTGGCGAATGGTAAGGGCTTTAGAGCCCACAGAGGTACCCATGGCATTTGAAACATCGTTGGCTCCGATATTCCACGCGGCATAAAAGCCAAAGAGCAAGCTGATGATCAGTATTGGTTGGTAGTAGTCAATCATGTCGTTTTGATGTCTAATGTCATACGTATACTATCAGCGAGCTTCTCTGAGATATTAGAAATTGCTCCTGTAGCTTCAAAAATCTTATTCCAAAGACCAAAAGTCCCATAAGAAATAGTGTCTTCTGATTGATAGAGGCTCTTTAAAAGCTCGCGCTGGATGCAGTCTGCTTCGTGTTCTAGAAAAGCTACCTCATCACACATGTCTTTGACATTTTCAGCCTCTGATCCGCCAAAAGAGGATTCTAAAAGTTCATGCAGTTCTTGAATAATTTTTCGGCTTTCTTCAAAGCACTGAATATTTTTAGCTAAAAAGCGCTCAAAAAGCTCTTTGATGGCAGCGTGAAGCTCTATTGGACGAATAGTTAAGAGTACTGCAATGTCTTCAACCTTATCTGCAATGCTATCTTGAAGCTGTAGTATCTCTAAAAACGTGCTTCGGTCAATAGAAAGAAACAGATTTGAAGGAAGGTTATTGCGAATACTGCTTTTCATCACATCAGCTTGATGTTCAACATCTGATATTTTTTTGGCAATATCGTGGACACGTTTATTGTCTGTATCGATAACAGCTGTAAAAAGAGCTTCTAGCATATGTACGCATTCAGCCACTTTTTCCATATGTCTTTGCAAAGGAGCAAAGGGAGAACGGGCAAACAAGTTAAGAATATGAAGCATATCGTAAAAATTGTATAGTTACCAGACACTATAACCATACAGGATTTTGTTGTCTCTAATGGAAAATTCTTCACTGCTACAAATAGAAGCTCTGTCGGTGACAGTGGGCTCTAAAGTACTTGTCAACAACATAAGCATAACTCTTAATGCTGGTAAAACACTTTGCTTGGTTGGGGAATCAGGTTCTGGCAAGACAACGACAGCCCTTGCTTGTATGGGTCTTTTATCTTATAAAAGAGGCTTTAAAGCTACGGGTAAGGTACTTTATAACAATACAAACCTACTTGAGTTTACAGATAAAGAATGGCAAAAAGTTAGAGGTCCTGAACTTGCTATGATCTTTCAGGATCCATCTAGTAGCTTAAATCCTATATTTTCTATCGGTGATCAGATACGAGAAATGCTTGAAATTCACACCGACTATTCTGATGATGAGCTTGATGTTAAGACTCTAGAGGTGTTAGCAAAAGTTGGTCTTCAATCTCTTCACAACCCTTTTGCAATATATCCTCACGAGTTATCAGGCGGCATGAAGCAGCGCGTAATGATTGCGATGAATATTTGCCTAAAGCCCAAGCTTTTAATAGCAGATGAGCCTACAAGTGCTTTAGACTTAACTGTACAAAAAGATATCTTGAAGCTCTTAAAAAAGTTTGATGGAGCAATGCTTTTGATCACGCACGATTTTGGGGTTGTAGCAGAAATGGCAGATGACGTAGCCGTGATGTATAAAGGTGAAATTGTTGAGCATAATACCGTGCATGAAATTTTTACCAATCCTCAAGCCCCCTACACAAAGGCACTTTTAGCCTCAAGACCCACTAAAGAGAATAGAAGGCAGATGTTACCCGTGGTGAGCATATGAAAGATTCAATGCCACTTCTTGAATGTCAAAATCTCTGTAAATACTTTCCAATTTCTTCTGGGTTTTTGCGCAAAAACGTGGGACAAATTAAAGCACTAGAAGATGTAAGTTTTCAGGTGGGTGAAAAAGAAATTGTAGGCATTATTGGAGAGTCAGGATCTGGTAAAACGACATTAGCTAGAAGTGTAATGCGACTAGAAGATCCCACAAGCGGGCAAATTCTTTTTGATAGTGTAGATATCACGCATATGTCTCAAAGTGAGCTCAGACCCATGCGTAAGTCATTTCAGGTTGTCTTTCAAAACCCAGCCTCATCTTTAAATCCAAGAATGACCATTGCCCAAAGCTTAGATGAAGTTATTCTCTTCCATCAAATGTTAGATGATGTAGCGGCTTATTCTCACGCCCTCATGAAAAAAGTAGGCCTGCAAGAAGAGTATTTGGCCCGATATCCTCATGAGCTCTCTATCGGCCAGCAGCAGCGTGTATGCATTGCTCGAGCACTAGTTACAAGCCCTCGATTATTAATACTAGATGAATGCGTCTCAGCACTAGATATTTCAGTACAAGCCCAGGTGTTAAATTTATTGCTCGAGTTATACGAAGAGCTAGGCTTGAGCTATATCTTTATTTCTCATGATATTGCTGTGGTTGAGCATATGGCAGATACAATCTTAGTTATGAATAAAGGTGAAATTGTAGAGCAAGGTCCGGCCGAACAAGTACTTAATTCTCCAACTCATCCCTATACTAGGTTATTGCTTTCTTCTGCATTGCCTTCTGAGTATCGTTCTTAATTAGTAAACTTTATAATTACTTTTAAGACATGTTCTTTAGCTGAGTTTTTAAAAATTTCATAGGCTTGCAAGATTTCATCAAAATAAAAATGATGAGATATTAGTTTTGCAGGGTCTAAATTGCCTTTTTTGCAAATCTTTAAAAGCAAGGGAATGCTAGAGGTATCTACAAGGGCTGTTGTAAGAGTTATATTTTTGTTCCAAAGTTTTTCTAAATGAAAATCCACGCTTTTTCCATGCACCCCGATATTAGCAAGCCGACCTCCTGGAGCAATGATTTCTTGGCATGTGTTAAATGCTTCAGGGGTGCCTACAGCCTCAATAGCCACATCGACTCCCTTTTGATCTGTAAGTTCTAAGATTTTTTTAATGGCATTTTCTTGCGAAGCATTTATGACATGAGTCGCACCCAGCATTTTTGCTACATTTAATCTATAATCGTCTAAATCAACTATAATAATTGACTCTGGTGTATAAAATTGAGCACTCAATAATGTGGATAACCCTATTGGCCCTGCTCCAATGATGGCCACTTTATCGCCTAATGTGACATGGCCCTTTAAAATCCCAGTTTCAAACCCTGTGGGAAGAATATCGCTAAACATAATGATATTTTCTTCTTTTATACCTTCGGGGATGTGATGCAGACTTGTATCAGCAAATGGTATTCTTACATACTCTGCCTGAGTGCCATCAATCTTATTTCCTAATATCCACCCACCATTTTTGCATTGGGAATACATCGTATTTTTGCAAAATTCACAAGTTCCACAAGACGTTATGCAAGATATTAAAACTCTATCATTTACACGAAAATGTGATACTGCATCGCCAATTGCTTCGATAACTCCAATTCCTTCGTGACCGAGTATACGACCGCTTTCTACGGTTGGAACGTCACCTTTACAAATATGCAAATCCGTTCCACAGATTGTAGTAGCTGTCATTTTTACTATACAGTCTGTCGGACTTTGTATTGTTGGTTTAGGTTTGTTATCTAAGATAATTTGATTTAAGCCGTGATATACAAGAGCTTTCATCGTATTTCCTTTAAGCTTTATTCGTATCTTCAAGTATCAATTTTGGCGATTAGGAGTCAATTTTTGTTGTAACAACAATCGCATAGTAACTGTCCAAACTCGAGAAAAAGGGGCCTTAAAGGCCCCTTTTTTATCAGTTTGTTACGCTGATGTTGTCGAGGGGATCAAGTATCCCGTTGTTGTCGACAGGTGCAGGTGGAAAGCCAATTTGCCATGTGCGAACTGGCGTAGAGGCTGGAAGACCAGTGTAGTTACCAAGTGCGTCTGGGTTGTACGCATAGTTCTTGGCGTAAGAATTTAGGTTGTTAGTGGC
>JAJFUY010000027.1 GCA_021372185.1 Chlamydiales bacterium
ACTTGAACGCTTTTCTGCCACTAAGCAAAAATCAAAAGCAAACACCATTCGGATACGTTATATATAAAAACGTACCCCCACATTTTACAGCTTTGCCCCTGTGTTTTGTCACGTTTTATACAAAAAAACGTGACAAAATAATGTAAAACAGGTTATAGTAAGGTCATGAAAGCTATAGCCCTAATCAAAGATCACCTCAAAGCAATTCCGGAAGGAGAGCCCTTTACGACAGGATCCCTACGTCATTTAGCCACCGCAGACAATCTTCGACAAATTTTAAATCGATTAGTTAAAATTGGAGTAATTAAACGCGTTTCGCGAGGTGTTTATGTGAAACCAAAGTATGAACCTCATTTAGGTGAAACTTTGCCGCTTGTTAGCGAAATTGCGGAAACTATTGCTAAGTCAACAGGGGAAGTGGTTGCGATTCACGGGGCAGAAGCTGCCAGGCAATTAGGGCTCACAACGCAAGTGCCGATGCGACTGGTGTTACACACTTCAGGCAACACAAGAGAAGTAAAGGTAAAAAATCAATCAGTGCTTTTGAAGCATGTAAGTCCAAGTAAATTAATTGCACCTAATACAATTGCTGGACTAGTCATTTCTGCTCTTTTGTACTTAGGACAGCAGCATGTAACGCCTGAAACCTTACAAAAAATCAGCTCTCAGTTTGGTCCTAAAGATTTTGAAACAACACTTAAGCAAATTGAGTTCATGCCGGCATGGCTAGCAAATATCTTTTACCGTTTTAATAAAGAACTTTCCAATGAATCGTAGTTTTTTCAACTTGCCCCCAGAAGAACAAAAAGCAATTATAAGAATAGCTGAAGATAAGCACGGACTACCCAGCAACATTATCGAAAAAGACCTTTGGCTCTGCTGGGTGCTTGAGCAGTTATTTGACTTACCTTGACGCTTCTAAACTTAAGCTGTTTTGAGGTTGTTACCGAAATACTTTCCAAAGTGCAGAGCAGCTTCAGCTAAAAAGGCTGAGCGACTGAGATTCAATTTCCTTGCTCTACGATCGATGATATTTAGCACGTCTTCGGACAAGGTTATATTAATACGCACTGTATGGTTAGATGGAACCTCCACAAGAAATGCAATAGCAGAACGATTTTCAGGACATGACATGATTTCTTCCAAAGTGGAAGGGGCAGGTAGCGTCTCTAGCATCTCTTTGAGTAGATTTATGTGATCGACAATAGCTTCTTGGGCTATTGCTTTAGCTTGCTCTAGTGTTACACCGGCAGATATGCATCCTGGAAAATCAGGAAAGCTGACTCCATAGTCTGAATTTTCATCTTTGTGAATAAGCGCTATATAGTTCATGCTGTTTTTCATAACTTAATACCTGCTTGCTTCTCTATGCTTTTTAAAGTTCCTATTGGTAAGTCCCGTTTTGGATGAGGTACTGTTACCAATCCCTTCTTAGTCGGATGGACAAAATGGTGATGACTTCCAATGGTTCTTTTTAGTTCCCATCCATCTTTTTTTAGAAGTTGTATAAGCTTCCTACTATCCATTTCTTACCTAATCTTCATTATACACACTCTACACACTTTATTCAATTGGTTTCAATATAAGTGTTTATTTTAGATGCAATTTAGTTGTAACTTGCTCATCCTAAAGTGCTAACACCCATCGGGAATTATTCAATATGAATTCGGTCCACGATACTTCATATCGCATAAATCCAAAAAAGTTAACCGAGAGGTCTTTGGTTGAGGCTGTGGCGGATGCCTTTTAGGACTTGTCTTCTGATTTCGACGCCTGGGGAAATGATTGTTAAGGGCCACTGGACTGCTTGTGTTTGGACGGAGAGCAAAATGAGGGGAGGGGTGCAGCCGAGAGACATTGGTGTGCAGATGTCTCCTGCAAATTTTTCTACTGTTAGCGCTTCTAGTTCCGAATCGCATAAAACGATGGGTTTTATTG
>JAJFUY010000042.1 GCA_021372185.1 Chlamydiales bacterium
CACTCTGTTGTCCTACACAAACTTTTGCAGTCTATCGCCCACGAAAACCAGAAAAGACAGCTCTTTTTCAGGTTATCAAAAAGAACTACCTGCCTTGGCGTAAAAATCGCGAAAATCTCGAAAATCCGGTTCCACACTATAAGCCTTAGCCGCCTGCAAGAGATGATGCGCGAGCGCAAAATCAAAAAAACGTACATCACCATCTGCGAAGGCACAGTTTTACCCCAAGAAGGCACGCTCGAACACAACCTTGTGCACGATGACTACAAAGCCACAGTTGCAAAAGATGGCAAGCCATCAACCCTGCACTACAAGGTAGTAGGCGACACTCATGGACATTCAATTATTTTAGTAGATTTAGTAACAGGTCGCTACCACCAAATACGCGCCCAGTTTCAAGCTATCGGCCACCCTGTCCTTGGCGACAAAAAGTACAAAAGCCACCACAGCTTTTACAAAGACATTATTGCCCTGCATCACAAAACTATGGTATTTGAACACCCCGTCACCCACGTGCTCATGGAAATTTCAGCTCCTGAGCCTCACTACTGGCTTGAATCCACGAAAAAACGTCAAATTTGACGAAAATCAGGGGAATGGAAAGAACTCTTCTTAAAAGTCTTATAGACTGGAAAAACAACCCGTCGAGAAAACCTCTTATTTTGCAGGGAGCAAGGCAGATCCGTAATACAACAAGTCTTTTGCAAATTTTCTAGAAAACAGTAGCGTTAAATATATTTGATACTATAGTGTGATTTTCGCATCTAAAACACTACTCATAAAAATTGAGTTTTCACCATACGGAGTTTGCACTATGAACCTAAAAAACGGCTTCACAGGCCTTGTGGCTGCGCTTTTATTGGTTACATCTGGTCCACAACTACTCGTTGCAGCAAAGCATCACTCATCGTCAGATTCTGCCAAAAAAAAATGTAAAAAAGAGAAGCGCGATTACGTTATCATCGGTGGCGGAACCGCTGGCTTAGTCACAGGATACCTACTAGACAAAGACGGCAAAGACGTTCTTATACTTGAAGCAGGAGAAAATTATGATAACGATCCCGAAATTCTTAATGCAAAACCTATAGGAGCACTGGAAGGAGGGTTTCTAAACTACTTCTTTTGGAACACCCAAAACCAACCAAACCCCAGTATGCCCAACGATACCGACAGACATATGACAGGTGGTAGAGCTATCGGTGGAACATCTACAGTGAATGACCAAATATACTGGAGAGGCTCATTAAATGAATATGCTCTATGGGGAGGGCTATTTGCCGACTCTAACTATGTCCAAAAAACATTCGCCGCTGCAGAAACATACGTTGGAACAACTCAAAACCCTGCTGCACGAGGAAATATAGGACCTTTTACTGTAAGACAAAGCACATTAGCGCCTATCGGTACAAAGATGGCCTCAGCGCTTCAAGCTACTTTAGCTAAACCAGCTTTTGGCTCCAGAGCTATACCACTAGTGCCAGACTTTAATAGCGTTAACGGCCCTGCTATATCCCCGCAAGCCCAACTGTGGATTAAAGAGCTAACACCAACAACCGGCCAAAGACAAAGCACATCCATAGTACTGCTAGGCAATAAGGCAAGCAAAGTAAAAGTGCGAGACGCAGCCACTGTTTTAAGGATAGTCTTTAATAAAGCAAAAAACAAAGCAGTTGCTGTTGACTATCTTCATAAAAACAAGGTTAAGCGCGTATGGGCCCGCAAAAAAATCATATTATCTTCTGGTGCCAGATCATGTGCTGTTTTAATGAAATCAGGATATGGTCCGAAAAATTTATTAGAAGACAATAATATTAAAGTCGTTTATGACAATCCTAACGTGGGGATAAAACTGAGAAATCATTTGTTTGTAACGCCACAATTTAGCTGCCCTACTGCTGATAACGACCAGATCGCAAGGCCACTAGGCACACCATTAAACAAAGACCTTGCTTTTATGGCGTCTGTTCCAGCCCCAAGTGATCCTGCCAACGGACAATCATTAGAATATACGGTTATTAACGCCGCACCTGGAGTAGGTGTTATGGCGATTATTCTAAACAACCCAGAAAGTTCAGGAACTGTAAAAATTGACACAAACGATCCTCTTCATGAGTTGATTGTAGATCTTCCAGCGTTATCAAACCCTGCAGATCTCCAAAAAATGGTAGAAGCGGTTCAAATCTATCAAGATATGATCAATTCGACGCCTGGCTACGGTTTTATTACATCAATTCCTACTACTACAGCAGGAATTGAAACATATGTTAAAACGAGCGGCAGATCTATCCACCACTATACAGGCACCTGCTCTATAGGTTACGTCGTAGATGAACACTTAAACGTAATTGGAATAAAAAATCTAATGGTTGCTGATGCAAGCATTGAGCAACCATCCATACAAGGACACACATATGCCAGTGCCCTTTTAATTGGCGCGGCTGCCTACTCAGAAATTACAGGCAACCTCGACGTAGACTTTAATTAACAATCTCTTAAATATTCCGCCATTTTATTAAGATGGCGGAATTTCTGTTGGCAACCTTAGATACGTTTAATTATACAGCCATATACTAAAATTTAAATAAGCTGCATAGCTCACCCAGGCAAGGTAGGGCAAAAGCAGGTATGCAGCAAGACGGCTCTGCTGCCAAAAAGCATGTACCGTAAGTCCAATAAACAGCAGCAACAAGGCAATATCAAACAATGCATAGCCTGGAGATTTTTGATAAAAAAAGAGCCAAGACCAGGTGAAATTTAAAAAAAGCTGCACGAAAAAAAAGACAAGCGACAAAACAAAGATCGTGGCCGTCACGCACCTCTCTAACGTGCTAGGCACAGTCAACCCGATAAAAGAGATAGTAGAACTTGCCCACGCCTACGGTGCCAAGGTGCTAGTAGATGGTGCACAAAGTGCCCCACACATG
>JAJFUY010000065.1 GCA_021372185.1 Chlamydiales bacterium
CTTTTCCAATAAAAGCCCTGCGATCAAGAATGTCTTTTATAGTGAAAATCCTTTAATGCCACAATCCAAAAATACCATACGCGTTTTTCACTCTCGAAGAGAGTGGTGAAAGGTAGCCCAGGTCACCGTAGGTGCCCTGGGAATAACGTTGAAGGTGAAAATGCACTCTCGAAGAGAGTGCTGCAAACTAAGGTTAGATCGAAAAGAGGAGTGACATGCCGAAGGCGCTTGCCACTGGAAACTTTACGTTGTCAAAGCCCCAAACTTTGTAGGCGATATTTACTAGGCTTAAGATGAGGAGGGCTGGGTAGAGCACTGATACGATTGGCGCTAGAACCGCAAAGATGCCTCCAAACTCTAGTGTGGACACCAAGAATGTGACTACTAGTGTGCCAACAAGAGACATTTTATATGATACCTTGTTTTGGAACACTTCTTGGCTTAAAAACTCTGAGAATACGGCCGCAAGAGCAATTGCTGTTGTTAAGCAGGCCATGATAACGGCTAAGCATGTTACGATGCCAGCTGATGGCCCTAACACCTCTAATGCTACAGTTCCTAGCAGCATATCAGCCTTTACTCCGGCAAGTGATGTGCTATGAAGCGCAGCTACACGGCTCATGCCAATGTATACTAAAGCAAGTAGTGTTGCACCTATCCCTGAGGCATAAAGAGCGTTCTTGATAACACTTTTTCTATCAATTTGCCCATTTACCATAGAGATTTTGCGAAGAGCGCCAATTACCACTGAGCAAAAGAAGAACGATGCTAATAGATCCATCGTGTGGTAACCCGACTTTAGCCCATACATAAATGAATCAAATGACTCAAACGTTGAAGGACTTTGTGTCTCTGGATGGTTTATGATGCCCATTACCACGATAAAGCCGATGGCAAACAAGAAGAATGGCGTTAAAATCCAGCCTACAAAGTCGATAACGCGGCTTTTTTTGATACTTGTAAGAAAGATAATGGCACAGCATGTGATGCCAAAGAGCACTACGCCAATTTCAGGGAAAAACATTTTAGTTGTTGAATACGAGAGCGCTATGCAGCGCGGCATGCAGCCAAAGGGGCCTATTAACCCCATGATGATAAGCGCAATGACGTAGCCTGGCCATTTGCCAAGACGTGAAAAAAACTCTTTATAGCTACCATCATAGAGAGCCATCGCAAAGAGGCCTGTGAAAGGAATACCAACTGCTGTAAGAACGAGTCCGGCCATAGCAAAGAACGACTGATCTGTTGTGGCTTGCCCCACTATGAGAGGAAAAACTACGTTTCCTGCCCCAAAGAACATAGAAAACATCGCCATCCCAACCGAAAAAAGTGCTAAAGCTCGCGTCATATGTATTTTCCTCGTAGTTAATATGACAATTTTAAACTAAAAATATTTTTAAATGCAAGAGATTTGTTGCTTAATAAGCATTTTATTTGCTACACGTCGATACATCATTAACATTTTACTTGGGTTTAACCCAAAGGAGCACCCTATGCTACCAGTTAACGGATATGAAAGTGGCAGCCTTAGCGTTGTTGCAGGCCACCTTTATGGCCTCGAAGGCAAAATATGCCCACCCGCACCACAAGAAGACAGCGCTGTTATTGCAGCCTTTGTAGACACCCTAAAGCCTCAAGCACAAGTTGCTGACGAACCACTAACCTTTTCTAGGTTTAAAAGTTTAAATATTGACCCATGGGTAATTGACGATGAGAAAGGGTTGATACGAGGTTTTGCAGGTAAATTATTAGTGGAAGTTCAGGCAAACCCCGAAATGGAAGCTACTCATCTTAGATCTCTTGGCCAGCTAAACTTTTTACTTTGGCACGATTTTCAAGCCACAGAAGAGCTTCTACAACAAGAAAACCCGCAAAGTGCCCTCAATACAGCCTTTATGGCAGCTTTAAAAGAGGCCAAAACAGCATTTGATAAGCGCATCACAGAAGTAAAAAAATATGGCATCGTAAAAGAAACAAACGATCTTATCCGTAACCTCATGCCAATGGCACTAGCAAAGCTACTTATAGATAAAGGTGGTAGGTTTAACGTTGCTATTATCGATGATGTAAAAAGCGTCTTTTTTTCTAAAGTCGAAAATGCTTCAGAAACAGCTATGGCCCAAGTTCTTGCAAAGCTCGCCGCATCAAAAGAGTGCCGCGACTTACTAGATTCTGTAACAGCACCATCAAAGAACTTATACTCTTGGGATGCTATTGTAGAGATGATGGGAGTAGAAAATGTTACATATCAAGTAGCGCCTGTTGAAGTAGAAGTAGAAGAATCTGAAGGCGCATCAGAACAACCTGCCTCAGAAGTATCAGAAGCCTCAGCGGTAGATGAAGACAATCAAGTAGAAGAAAACGAAGAAGAGGAAGTAGTTGCCCCACGCTTCGAGATTAGAATTAAAGACGCCGATGCCAGAACATGTGCCCTTGCAGCCTATCTAGCGGATGCCGGCGCTGCAAGTTTTAGTCAAGCTCTTAA
>JAJFUY010000069.1 GCA_021372185.1 Chlamydiales bacterium
TATTGGTTGGACCGTGATTGAATCGCCCTCAGCCGGGCTCTGATTGTTTTTTTTGCCTGTTCCCACCGTTCCCTTCGGTCACGGTGTGCTTCGTTCAGTCGCCCTGAAGGGCTCTAAATCAAAATGCTAGAATCGGGCAAAGGCACGGGAAATACACAATACAAAATCGGGTACGGGCAAGGGATTAAGTGATTAACCGCTTCATTTTGGACGCAAGGGCCTGATTGGAAATGATTTCTTCGATGGTGGGAAGGAACCGGTAGGTCCAGTTGGTGGGTAGGACGAGACCGGGGATGTTGATGCGGTCGTCTGCGGGTTCTTCCCAGGTGAGCTCGTCAATTAGGTCTAGGTATTCAAAGAGGAGGTTTATGTGAAAGAGGCTGGTGGTTTTGTGGCTTGCCTCTAGTATGCTGTAGCGTTTTTCGGGGTAGAGGAGGCGTGTGTAGGGGATGTTTAGCATTTTGGCGAAATCTGCGGCTTCTTGTTCGTTTTCTTCCCACCAAACTTCTAGGGGTTCTGAGTCGTGTGTGGATAAGGTGGTCATGCTTAAAGGTATGTATTCATCTGGTTGTATGAATGCTTTATCGCCATTCCAGTGCTTTTCCCAGCGCATTACCTTGGTTCCGCATATGCCTAAACGCTGCATGCAGTCACGTACGCCTGTGGGCACCTCTCCTAAATCTTCCCCAATAGGCAGCATTGAGCAGGATTCTAGCATCATTTTCAGGATTTTTTCTCCCTGAGGTACCCACAAGGCCTCATCTTGAGGCATAAAGGCTCCCTCTATAGCTTTTTGCCCTACAGGGATTGCCCAGATTCGAAAAAAACCTACAAGGTGATCTAGGCGGTATATGTGATAAAAGTTTTCGGCCACTTTTAGCCGTTCTTTCCACCAGCTGTAGCCTGTTTGCTCTAGTATGTCCCAAGCGTAAAGCGGAAAGCCCCAGTATTGCCCCTCTTTGGCATAGTAATCTGGAGGTGCGCCTGCTGCATATCGTAAGTCAAAAAGCTCAGTGTGCTCCCAAACGTCTGCTGAATCACGATTTATGAGGATGGGGATATCGCCTTTAATAAAGACACCAGCAGTATCTGCTGCCTTTTTGACCTCTTTCATCTGCTGAAAACAGAAGTACTGTATGAGTTTATGGTGATTTATATCTTCTTCTGGTAGTGTTTCAGGGGTGTTTGTCCAGTCCCACCAGGCTTTATCTTCGTTTAAACTTTTAAGCACTTTATAGCGTGCATAAGGATCAAGCCATGGATGTTCTAGAAATTTCTGAAAGTCTATGGTTTTGCTAATTTCACCGTAGGCTCTTTTTGAATAGCTCTTTAAAAATGCGCTTTTAGCCTCCAGCACCTTGTCATACTGTACGCGCTTTGAGGTGCTGAAGGCCTTCATGCTCTCTAATTCAGCTGCAAACTCTTGGGCAAAAGGAAGAGCATCAAGTGACAGATAAATAGGATGCAGAGCCATAGCGCTAAGGGCAGAATAGGGGCTTGGATCGCGGCCTGAATCGTTTAAAGGCAGTAGTTGGATGACATCATAGCCAATTTCTTTACACCAAGAAATGAGGGGTAATAAATCAAGAAATTCGCCAATACCAGAAGTAGTATTACGTAGTGCAGAAAGTGGCAGGCAAAAACCATATTGATTTTTATTCATTAGAGGCCAAACATGCCGCTACCACTAGGTGTGGCGCCAAATGAGAGCTCATTTCCGGTAAAGGATGGCACTTCGCCTTTAGGGATGGCTTGTCGCCATAAATCGGCTTTTTGCATAAAGGGAGTCAAGAAATCAGACATTTTTTGCGCTGTAAGCTCATTCATAAAGAGGGTATCAAAAAGCACAAGTGAGTCTTTTTTCTTGCTGTAAGAAAATATGCCCTGACGTGGCATTGGAAGACCGTTTGCTTTTAGAGCTTCACGAAATAAGTTTTCACGGTAACGACCAGGTGCTGGCACTCCAAGGTCGCTAATAATCATAATGCGCTCACCGGCAGTATCAGGTTCCATATGCACCATAAGGCCAGTTAGGCTTTTAATTTGGCAGGCGCCATGGCTATCTGGGGCAAGGCGCATGTTCATGATTTTGCCTAAGTCTTCTAAAACTGATGCAAATACCTCTTTAACCATGAGGGATACTCCTTATTATTTTTTTTCTTCGTCGTCTTCATCTGGGCTAAGTTCTTTTTCTCGGTCATCTTCTTCTTTTTCACGGTACTCATCAAGCTCTTCTTCAAGTGATTCTAGTGCCTCTAGAATCGCGTTATATAGCTCATCTCTATGCTGTACACTTCTATAAAGTTGGTTGAGGGCTACTTCTCTAATAGCATCGCGTAGCTGGCTAAACACAATAATTTTGGCCAAGATCCACTTGTCAATACCAAGCTTACCTGCCATCTGGAGCACCTTGTCGCCCGTTGGGTAGCGTTCTTGTAGGAGCATTACAAATTGCTTAGCTAGCAGCTCAAAGTTTAGGTTTTTAGGCATCTCCATGCCTTCACGGTCAAATAAGAAGCCAATAAGCTTTGTGCGTGCTTTAAAGAACTGATAGACTCCAAGTACTGCCTGAAGAGAGCGTACTTCTTGTAAGAGACGAGAAAGTAGTCCAGGCTCAATAGAGGGCCCTTGGCTTTTAAGGTCGGCACCGAGTGAGTGAAATAAAAATCCAAGTACTTTACGAAGTTCTTTGTAGGGGAATCTGTCAGAAAACTCTAAAAAGAGCACTACCGGATCGCGTGGGTTACCTGTTATATCGCGGTACATGTCTCGTAGACGTGTAGGGGCGCCAAGGCCAGCTGACACATACTTTTGGACTTCTTCGGCGATGTTTGCACCGGCTTTAATTTCGCGGCCAAAGGTCTCTTCGTGGAACTGTTTAGCTTCTTCAACAATTTGCTTTAAGTCGCCGAGTGTGGTTTCGCTTAAGAATTTTAGTGCTTCATCAGCTAAGGTTGGGTCTGGGTAAAACTGCTTTAGGATATCTAGCAGTTCTTCTTTGTTTTTACAGTTCTTAACCTTGTCAAGAAGCAGTAAGAGGATAGACTTTTTAAATTCTGGGTTTTGGCCGGCAAATTTATCGGCAGACTCTTCACTATCTTTAACGCCAACAACTCTGGCTTCAAGACGCTGAAGCTCTGCTTTTGAAAGACGAACTTTTTGGTCTTCAAGGCTTTTTTGGCTTTTTTCAAAACTGCGAGAAAGGGGGTTTACACCCTCTTCAAACACGTTTTTCATCGTGTCTTCAGTTTCCATCTGCTGTGCGGTTTCTGCTTCTGCAATTTCAAGTTCGGCTTTTGCCAAAATAGATTCTACGTCAAAGCCGCCGTCTGATGCCATGCCCTGCTTAAGGAGGTCTGAGATATCACCTGGCATATGTCAATCCTCCTTAATTTTAAGATATTTGGATACGTCCAAGAGGCTGAATGCGAATTTCTGGTACGATCTCCTGGTAGGAGACAACAGAAATATCGGGGAATTCAAGCTCTATTAATTTGCGCACAAAGCGTCTTACGTCAATCGCAGTAAGTATTACTGGGTGCTGGCCGCCCGGAGGTGGCGCTGTAACCATAGAACGTACTGCCTGCAAAATCAGCTGTACAGAATCTGGGTCTAGAGCCAGGTATGAACCGGCTGATGTCTGCTTAATAGCACCGCGGACTAAGTCTTCAATTTCAGGATCCAAAACATATACCGAAAGTACAGACTGCCCCTGAGAGTAGCGGTAGCTGATGTAGCGCTTTAATGATGAGCGCACATATTCTGTAAGAAGCACTGGGTCTTTTTCGGTCTGTGCCCAGTCGCTCAATGACTCTAAAACTGTACGTAAGTCTTTAATAGATATCTGCTCTTGAGTTAAGCGCTTAAAGATATCTGTAAGCTTTTGTAGAGGGATAAGACGTGTTACCTCTCGTACTAAGTCTGGGAATGATTTTTCCATAAACTCAAGCATAGACTTCATCTCTTGTATGCCTAAAAATTCGTTGGCATAGTGTCTGAAGAAATATGAGAGGTGCAAAATCATTACTTCTAGAGAGTTCCAAGAACGGATACCTGCTTTATCTAGTACTTCTTTGTACTTATTTTCTACCCAGAGTGATGGGAGGCCAAGAGAGTTTTTGTAGCTTACAAAAGGTAGGTTATAGCGCTTAAGGTTATCTTCATTTTCGTTTGTAAGATAGAAGTTTTCTACAACTTTACCACGTACTACTGGTACCTCGTTAAGGTGGATGAGGTATTCATCTGGCCCTACGTTTGGTGAATCTGTACGAACGTGAACGCCCGGGAAACGAACGCCAAGGTCAGCATAGAGCGCCTGTCTCATCTTAGGGATCATTTGGTCAATAAAGCTTTGGCTTTTGCCGCTTTTTTGGATATCTAAGCTTAGGCCTTTACCTACCTCTAGCACTACCGGAAGGGTGAGGGCGTACGAGTCGATACCACCGCCTGTGATCGCCTTATGGCCACGTACTGGCGTGTCTACAGCAGCAGACTCAATAGTAGTTGGTGCCATAGAAGAGCCTGAGGCGGGGGTGCCACTAGCGGTCTGTGCACCGCCACTGGTATCAGGTTGATCTTGTGCCCACAAGGCATAGCCTAAAAGACCAAGACCTGCAGCAAGAAGTGTAAAAGGTGCAATAGGGAAGCCCGGGATAACGCCCATACCCATAACGATACCAGCAGATATCATAATAGCTTTAGGCTGCTTAAAGAGCTGACCTGAGATCTCACTACCCAAGTTAGTGGCTTTGCCGTCACTTGATACGCGAGTAGTTACGATACCGGCAGTAATGGAGATTAAAAGCGCTGGGATCTGTGATACAAGACCGTTACCAATAGATAAAAGTGAGAAGGTACTAGCCGCTTCACCAGCTGTCATACCCATCTGTGTCATACCGATGATCAAACCCCCGATAACGTTAACAACGGTGATGATAATGCCGGCAATAGCATCCCCTTTTACGAACTTCATAGCACCATCCATGGCACCATAAAGCTGGGATTCTTTTTGAAGCGCAAGGCGTCTTTCACGGGCTTGGTTGTTGTCGATGGTACCAGCTCGCATATCGGCGTCAATACTCATCTGTTTACCGGGCATCGCATCCAAGGTAAAGCGGGCAGCAACCTCAGCTACACGCTCAGCACCCTTTACGATTACGATAAAGTTAACCAAGGTAATGATTAAGAATATCACACCGCCCACAACGAAGTTTCCGCCCACAACGAAGTTACCGAACGCTAAGATAACTTCACCGGCATCAGCGTGTAGAAGAATCTGACGCGTAGCAGCAATATCGAGCGCTAGGCGATAGAGAGTTGTAAAGAGCAAAAGTGACGGGAAGATTGATAAATGAACCGCACTCGGAATATACAGGGCGATCATCAATAGCGCCACAGAGGCGGTTAAGTTAAAGGCAATCAAATAGTCAATAATGATGGGTGGAAGGGGAAGGATCAACATCCCTATAATACACGTTAACACTAATGCAAGCGCTATGTCAGATGAGCGCTGTACTGTGTCTAAAGAGCGATCTCCGCCTAAGCGAGCTGTCACGCCATCGAGAATCTGTCGAATTTTAAGTAGTATTGTTCGCATGATTTACTTTACTTTTACATTTGCAGTGTTGGTGAAGTGATTAATGTTGCATCATCCTGTAATGAAGCAATCCATCGTAGAATTTCGGCCACAGGCTCATAAGAGTCCTCGGGGATGTATTCATATAATTTGCCCTCTTCCCATAGCTTATGCGCTAAGGGAATATTGCGCACAATAGGAACTTTATTATCTTCTGCTATTTTTATGATTCTCTCAGCTAAAAAGTCGCGGCCCATGGCTAAAACAAATGGGGCGGCATCAACATCTTTATCAAATCCTAGGGCTATGGCAAGGTGAGTTGGGTTCGTTACAACGGCTTTTGCCTTAGCGGCTCCGGCACCAGGGCCCTCACCAAAGGCAATTTCGTGGGCAATTTGTTTACGTTTACCCTTAATTTCTGGGTTACCTTCGGTATCTTTGTATTCTTGTTTTACCTCAAATTTTTCCATCATCATCTCTTTACCAAAGGAGTGGCGCTGGTAGGCAAGGTCTGCAATGGACACCGCAGCAAAGAATAAACCTACTTTCATCACTACTTCTTGCAAAAAGTAGACAAATATCTTCACGGAGGCAACAAGGGGTAGCCCTGCGCACTTAATGAGCACAGGCAAGCTGGAATAGACGACCTGGTATACGATATACGTAGCTATGAAGATCTTTAAAAGGGACTTTAAGAGCTCCACAAAGGTCTTCATCTTAAATTTAGACTTCAGGTTATCGACAGGGTTAAATTTCTTGATGTCAAATTTGAAGACTTCTGGGGCAAAAACAGGCCCCTGTATCAAAAACGTTACTATAGTGCCTGCAAAGGCCACTGCTACCATGATAGGCATGCTACAGCTAAATATGATATAAAATGCCTGCATAAACCATGCTGTAATAACATTACCAAGATCTGGGCTGTTGGTAGCTTTGAAGGTAGATATGAGAACGCCTGACATTTGCTGGTAGAGATACGTAGACAAAAAGAGGGTAGCCATCACCGAAACAACAAACGTAAAAGCGGCAGGAAAGTCTTGAGACTTAGCAATTTGCCCCTTTTTCTTTGCGTCGCGTAGCTTCTTCGCCGTGGCTTTTTCGGTTTTTTCGGCCATAGGTCCTCAATTTCTTAAGCAATATACAGTATTGCTATTGCTCGCAACAATATAAAGTCATCACATCTTCCTAATTTAAGTATATGCCTCGTTAGAGAGAAGTGTCAAGTAAAATTTTTGAAGATGCGAGGCTTGAGAAATAAGCCAAAATAGGGGTATGATGGTGCCCATTTTACTAAAGAGAACTATTATGGCCGGTCTATCCTGTGGTATCGTCGGATTGCCAAACGTTGGCAAGTCCACCCTTTTTAACGCTGTAACGGCAAGTCAAGCCGCAGCCGCTGCTAACTATCCATTTTGCACTATTGACCCAAACGTGGGCAATGTTGAGGTGCTAGATTATCGCCTGGCGGCACTTGCTAAAATTTCTAAGACAAATAAACTTGTCTATGCTACTTGCGAATTTGTGGATATCGCCGGCCTTGTAGAGGGGGCATCTAAGGGTGAAGGCCTCGGTAACGCCTTTTTATCCCATATTAGAGCAACTGATGCTATTGTGCATGTTGTGCGCTGCTTTGAATCTGGCGATGTTATCCACGTAAAGAATCGTGTAGACCCGATTGATGATATCGAAATCATTAACCTTGAGCTCATTTTAGCAGACTTGGCATCTTGCGAGAATTCTCTTAGCAAGATTGAAAAACAGCTTAAGACCAAAAAAGAGCTCCAGCCAACATTTGATCTTCTTTCTAAAATTAAAGTGCACTTAGATAACTCAAAACCTGTACGTACGCTTACGTTAAACGAAGAAGAAAAAGAAATTTTGGCGGGCTATCCGTTCTTGTCTAACAAAAAAGTGCTCTACGCCGCAAACGTATCAGAAAACGACCTACCAAGCATGGAAAACAAGTACGTGCAGCAAGTTCGTGAGTATGCCGAAAAAGAAGGCAACATGGTTATTCCAATTTGCGCAAAGCTCGAAGAAGAAATTGCGCAGTTGCCAGTTGAAGAGCGTGCTGAATACTTAGAATCACTTGGCCTTAAAGAATCTGGCCTACAGCGCCTTGTGCACGCATCTTTTAAAATGCTTGGTTTAATTACATTCCTGACGACAGGTGAAATAGAAACAAGAGCCTGGACAATTAACGAAGGCATGACAGCACCTCAAGCTGCCGGAAAGATTCATACAGATATCCAAAAAGGCTTTGCTCGCGCTGAAGTTATTACTTTTGATGACTTTGTGCAGTATAACGGCAAAGTTGGAGCAAAAGAGGCCGGAAAGGCCCGCTATGAAGGTAAAGACTACATAGTAAAAGATGGCGACGTAATCATTTTCTTACATAACGGCTAATGAACAATAAAGATTTATTTATAAGCTGCCTGCCGGGCCTCGAAGAGGTTCTGGGGCAAGAAGTTTCAAAGCTCGGGTACGGCAATTTTAAAGGCCGAGCCGGTGTGTTTGTGCCATTTACGGGTTTTGACCAAATCTATCGGTTAAACCTGTATTTACGTACTGCCAGCCGCGTGCTGTTGCCTTTTGCCCATTTTAAATGCCGCGATAAAGCAGATTTATATAAAGGTGCCCTTGCAGTAGATTGGCAGCCTTATTTTGAAAAGATGCCAACCTTTGCTATTGATTCATTTGTACTGCATCCCACGCTTACTAATAGCCTATTTGCCGCGCAAATTGTAAAAGATGCTATTTGCGATCAGCTAAAAGGTAAAAATGGCTTTAGACCAAGTGTAGACACATCTCACCCAGAAATTGGCTTGCATCTGTACATCGTTGACAACATGGCAACTCTCAGTTTTGATACGTCAAATCCGCCATTACACCAACGTGGATACCGCGTAGAAGGTGGTATGGCGCCACTTCGTGAAAATTTGGCAGCAAGTTTATTGATGCTAGCAGGCTATACAGCCCAAGATACAATTATCGACCCATGCTGCGGTTCTGGTACGTTTTTGATTGAAGCGGCCATGATAGCCTCAAATACAGCTCCTGGCATAAATAGGCCGCACTTTGGCTTTTTTAGACACCCTCTTTTTTCACCTGACGCGTGGGAAGCTCACAAGCAAGAAGCCATCAGCAAAAAAGTGCCCTTAGAGCAAGGAAGATTTTTTGGTATCGAAGAAAATGTAAAAGCCTATTCTATCTTAAAGCGTGCCATCCACCAGTCAAAATTTGACCGCTGGATAGCAGTAAGTAATGGCGACTTCAGACGCATGGAATTACCCTTCAATCCAAGCTTTGTAATAGCAAACCCACCTTACGGCGTGCGCCTAAACGAAGTTGAAGAGCTAGCAGGCCTCTATGCAGATCTCGGGGACTTTCTTAAGCAAAAAACCCAGAAGCCAGCCAAAGGCGCAATCTTCACAGGATCGCTGGACCTGGCCAAATGCGTAGGCCTAAAAACCACCAAGCGCTATGTCCTCAGCAACGGAGGCATCGACTGCCGCCTCCTCACCTACGACCTCTATTAGATTTTTAGTCTTAGAGTCCTTTAGGACGACTGAACGAAGCCCACCGTGACCGAAGGGAACGATGGGAAGAGGTATAAATTCCCTAGAGCCCGGCTGAGGGCGATTGAATCATGAGATTGAATCGCCCTCAGCCGGGCTCTAATGTTTTTTGCCTATTTCCCCACCGTTCCCATCGGTCACAGTGGGCTTCGCTCAGTCGTCCTAAAGGACTTTAAAACACGATGGGAGAGCTTTTTTTGGTTTTGATTCAATTATTATGAAAAGAAATGGTAAAAAAAAGAAAAAGCCCTGACAATTACTTGCCAGGGCTTTTTTATTAAAGGGTTAGACTGTGACTGGAGCTTGGATCTGGCCAAAGTGCCAATTGCCTTCTAGCCATTCTGTTTGATCAACGCGGGTGACTTTGTTGTCTCTGATCATAGCTATAGCTACTGTGCTTGTTATTGGATCTGCGAAGAAGCAGAATTCAATTACTTGACCATCAACTGGTGTTGTGGTCCTTGCAAATGGGACGAACAGATCTTTTTGTTTTTCGTACAAAAAGTTTGTGATGAGGTTATCTAGCTCAGCATGATAGGGTTCTGTGCTGACATCTTCTAAAATTGCTGCAAGCTCGTTTGGAAGGAGTTTTGAGCGGAACTCTTCGAAGGTAGGCTTTTGGCCTATTTTTTTTGGAATGTCACGATAGAAGTCACCTATAAGCTCGCCCATAGCTTTGATACAGCTTGTGCGTACTTCAACTTTTTTAACTTCTTGCTCCATAATCGCTTTGGCTTGCTTGATAGAAGCATCCCAAGAGGCTTTTGGAGTATCTTCAAAAGCTTTTGGATTGCCAATAAACTCTAAAGCATGTTGTGGAGAGGTAAGGTAAACTACATTACCTGCTTGAACAGTTTTGAGCTTGTTTACAAGTATGCCAAATAAGCCAAGAGCTGATTTTGGCTCGAAAGGTAATACTTTCGAATCATCATACACTCTGACAAAGTCAGAAGCCGTGCCAACAGGTACAACGTTCCACGGGAAGTGGTTTGCATCAAATTTCTGGCCTACAGCTTCTGTGAAGGCATCTGTTTGCACTAATGCTTTTACAGCTGTAACTTGGGCAGGTTCTACTTTGCCTTCTTCGATTTCTGGCAGAGCTTTAATTACGAGGTCTTTAAAACTTTTAGCGTCTGTAACCTTAATTTCTTCAAGATCGCTTTGAAGGGTATCAAGAAATTCAGCAAACACGGCTCGTAGTGCTACTTGCTCATGAAGATCTTTAGACACAAATTTGTCAAACAGCACTTCACGTACTGCGCTATGAACTCTAGCCAAATGAGAAGATCTTGCACGTAATGTTCTCATCTCTTCATAGGCATTTTGCAATGCACAGTGAAAAGTGTTGTCATAGGTGCTTGTAAAGGCTATGCAGCCTTGTTTTGCTTTTACTTCGTCATCATCGGCCATTGCGTAGATGATATCTTGTGGCACTGCTTCGTAGCGGCGCTTTGAGTCTTTATCTCGCAGGCTAGAAACTTTAAAGCCAAGAGATTCTAGTGCCTCTTTTGTGGCAGTTTCAACATTTACAATATCCATGGCCTTACATGCGGCAATAATACCGTGCATCTGCCAGAGCTTATCATTTTCTACGTTCAGTCCCACTATACTTAATGGTTTTGTCACAAAGGCACCCCAACCATCTGTAATTGAGCCATTTGAGCTTACAGATGTTTTAGCAAGTAGGGGAGAGCTACGGCCATCTACTGCAAATTCTACTGCATTCTCAAAGCCTGCTACATTTCTGCTGAGCGCGCCAGTTGTAATTAAACTATTTACATCAGCCATAAAACGCGGGAGGTTTGCAGCTTTAAGAGCTTGACTAAAACTTGCAGCGCCGGCATCCGCTAGATAGGCTGCAAGGGCACATGTTCTGGCATCGGCGTCTTTAATTCTAATCTCGAAGCGTGGGGCAACTACTTCCTCTTCTTCGTTTTCTTCTACTTGATTG
>JAJFUY010000074.1 GCA_021372185.1 Chlamydiales bacterium
CGCGTTCCATTACAGGCCTTTCGGCCTTTCATTGCACACGGGGCTAAAGCTGAACTCCCGCTTCCGCTGGAAAAACTGGACAATTTCTGGGGGGAATTTTAGAGAGAAATATCATCCTATTTTAGGCCATTCGTTTCACCCTAGGTCAGACCCCAAGCACGTCATTTTATTCTTTCTTCTTTGGGAATGTCTGTAAGAATAGCGGGCTTGCCGATTGTCCTAAGAGAGTTGAGGATTGCGGCAATATCAATTAGCTCTTGCATAATAGCTCCTGCTACAGGGACAAGATAGCCTAATGCTGCAAAGATCATCCCAATTACGGATAAAGCCATACCACCTACGGCACTTTGTAGAGCTATTTGGCGCATTCTGCGGCTTATGTGTAAAAATTCATCTACACGCTCAAGAGAGTTGTCCATGATATTTGCGCCAGCTGCCTCTGATGTAATATCACTATTTCTACCTAAAGCAATTCCCACTGTTGCGGCAAGTAAAGCCGGAGCATCATTAATTCCATCTCCTAAATAGGCAGTTTTTGCTTTTGTGGTTTCTTGCACTACTATATCCACTTTTTCTTCTGGGCTTTTGCCTGCATATACCTCGGTAATACCTACTGTATCTGCTAAGTAGCGAACTTCTTCTAGGCGATCACCTGAAATAATCATTAAGCGGTTGATTCCATGATGAGTATGTAGATGATGAATAAAGGGCTTGCTGTCCTGTCGTGGTTGGTCTCGAAAACGATAGTAGCCCGCCAGCGCTCCATCAATTAAAATTACACACTCAAGTCCCATGCCTTTTGGTAAAAGAGCGGCTTCAGCTACATATGATTGAGCTAGGAGTTTACGACTTGTGATACTTACTGTATGCCCATCGACAGTGCCGCATAGTCCTTTTCCTGGGGGTTCGCTAATCTCTGTGGCATCAAGTAGGGGGATTTTTTCTTCTTTTGCTTTAGCTTGTATAGCACTTGCCAGAGGATGTTTAGAATAGCGCTCGATACTTGAAACAAGTTTTAGTACGTATTGTGGTTCTCTTTTATTAAACATCACCTGTTCGGTAAGTTCTGGTTGGCCATAGGTGAGCGTGCCGGTCTTATCAAAAATCATAGTTTGGCACTGGCTAATTTGCTCGAGCACCACGGGGTTTTTAATTAAAATTCCTCTCTTGGCACAAAGTGAGATGGACCCAATGATGGCAACAGGAATAGCAATAAGTAGCGGACAGGGCGTAGCTACCACAAGTACTGCTAGAAAGCGAATAGACTCTCCAGATAGCACCCAAGCACCTAGTGCAATAAAGACTGCAAGTGGTGTATACCACGCACCAAGTGTATCGGCAAGGCGTACAAGATGTGGACGCTTTTGTTCTGTTTGGCGCATTACAACCATAATTTGGGCATAGCGCGACTCGGCGGCAATCTTGGTAGCTTGTATGGTAAGAGAGTCACTGCCATTTATCGCCCCTGAAATCACATCAGATCCTGATGCTTTAGAAATAAGAAAAGGCTCGCCCGTTAAGTAGGCCTCATCCATCACGCCATTACCGCTTACTACTTTACCATCTACAGGGCAGATTTCGTGGGGGAAGATACATAAAATATCTCCTATTACTATTTCCTCGACAGATATGTCTTGCATACCGGTGGCGGTTTTGCGGTGTGCTATCTTTGGTGCGCGTTTTTCAAGAGCAGTAAGTACGCGAGAGGCGGTTTTTACAGCAAAATTTTCTAACGTTTGTCCTCCTGACAGCATGAGGACAACAAGAGACCCGGCCAGGTATTGGTCTAAAAATACCGAGGTGATAATAGACATGCCAGCTAATAAATCTGAGCCAAACTGTAAATTGGCAAGCTTTTTGGCTAGATCATATATTAGAGGAGCTCCGCCTACAAAGAGAGTAATATAGAGGGGATAGAGCGCATATGCACTAAGAGATGTAGCCCAAAACGCAAAAATCAGATGCAGTGCTATGCCTATAAGGGCAAGACCTGCAATATATGCTTGCATGCCAAGTGATTGATTTGAGTTCTGTTGTTGAGATGTCTTCATTTCTGGACTGTAACAGATTGCTATTCTTTTTTTGCAGCCTAAAAATATTTGTTTGTTTTTGTCTTTGAGGGTGAAGGGTTAATCTGTGTCTGCGGTTTGTAATTGGGCTCTTAGTAGTGCAAGTTCGGCTTGTTGTGCTTTGAGGACTTCCAGAACCTTTGCATTCACTTTTGCATAGGTTGCAACCAACTCTTTGTCGGGGAATTTTTCAGTTTTTTTGAGCTTTAAGGCTGTGGTAATAGTCTTCTTGTCTTCAGGTGAAAAATAGGCGCATGCCTCAAGTGAGAAGGTATATTGCTCTTCTTTCATGTCATCGTAAAAGTTGAGTTTAAGCGCTTTAACCTCTCGGGATTTTTGGGCGGAGAGTCTATTTTTTTCTCTTCTTCTCTCTATTGCTGCTAATTTTTTTGCTTGAATCTCATTTTGTATTTCTTCCTCATCTTGCTGAGACTCTTCTTTTATATAAGAAGAGTCTTCAGGTTCCGCTGCATCAATTCCAGCATCTATCTCAATAAGAGGTACGGCTTGCAAATCTTCATCGCCAATGTCAAAAACTTCAGAAAGAAAATTGTGAGTAGAAAGTGGGGCAGAAGATCCTATAAACATAAAAAACCTTAAAAGCTAAAAATAGTGGCAAAGAGTTTAGCACTAAGGGGCTATTCTAAGCACGATTAAGGATGTGGCTTTTCTATGAAAATGCCGAGGAAGCCATGTTGGCTGATTTCTTGTGGAGTGCTCCATTGGTGATAGATACGGCATGCGTCGCTTATGGATGGTATGCCTGGGAGGGCTTTTTCTATTGTTACGTCGTGGAGATACTCTTCTAAAGTGGCGTATTTTTTTATGGCAGATACACGTACCAAAAAATGGTCGTTGGCATAGGTGAATTTTATTACATCACCTACTTTAATACTTTGGTACTTGGGGGAGTTTTTTCTTCCCTCAACTGGTTTTACGCCGTTTTTAATAAACGAATACCATGGTTCATCACAGTGTAGTTCATGTATCATAGGCATTGAGCTGTATTTTGAGCGATTTCTAGCGCTTCGTTTGAGGTGATTACCCAGACTTCTACTAATGAATCATTGGGGCTAATCTTTTGCTTTTGTTGGGTCACATTTTCGTTGAGGGTAGTGTCTAGGCGTATGCCATACCATTGTAGCTGTTCAATTATTAGGCTACGGATGCGTGAGGCGTTTTCACCTATGCCTCCGCTAAAGACTATGGCATCTAGGCCCTTAAGGTGAGCCATGTACGCACCGATATAAGAGACGATGCGGTAGCAGAAAAGGTCTATAGCAAATTTAGCGTCATTGTTCGTGTCGTATTGTTTTAGCAGCTCTTGCATGTTTGAGCTTATGTTAGAGAGGCCAAGGAGGCCCGCTTTGTGGTTGCACATATCTAGAATATCGCTGATGGCAACAGCTTGTTTTTGCCCCAAGTACTCTACAACTTCTGGGTTGAGGTCGCCACATCTTGTTGCCATAACAAGGCCCTCATTGGGTGTAAAACCCATCGAAGTGTCTATAGGCAAGCCTGAGAGTATTGCAGCAATAGAGGCACCTGATCCTAAATGCAGTGTGAGCACCTTTTCTTTTTTTAGTTGCTTACTCAAATACGCGTGTGAGATGCCGTGAAAGCCAAAGCGGCGGATGCCATATGTGGCTCTAAGGTGCTTTGGGAGGGCATATTGTTGGGCAATAGGTGGTAATGTGGCAAAAAAGGCTGTATCAAAGACAGCTATTTGGGGTACGTTGTAGCGCTTTTTTGTGAGGGCAATAATTTCTAGTGCTGGGCCGTTATGAAGGGGAGCTAGCTCTACAAGCTCTTGCAGATTTTTAAAGACTGTATCATCAATTATCACGCTTTCTTTATAGAGATTGCCTCCATGCACAACCCTATGGCCAATAGCTGTGGGCGCCTCTTTGGGTAGTAATTGCATAAGCTCACTTAAAGTGCTGGCACTATGTGAGGCCACACATTCTAGACCATGAAAGATGTTCAGTTTAAATGATGAGCTCCCGGCATTTATGGTTATAATTGTGTTCATGAATGTGGCCACTTCCAGTTTCGAATTTCTGGCATATCATCACCATAGGTTTGTATATAGCGTTTATGGTCTATTATTTCTCCTTCTACTATTTGATGTACATAGGCACGTATTGATTCAAGTTTGCTAACACGTTCTACTACATCCAGGCATAGGTGAAAGCGGTCTAATTCATTCATAACAACCATGTCAAATGGCGTTGTAGTAGTGCCTTCTTCTTTAAAGCCATGCACGTGCATGTTGTCGTGGTTATGGCGCTTGTAGGTGAGCTTGTGGATAAGTGTGGGATAGCCATGGAAGGCAAAGATTACGGGTTTATCTCGCGTAAAAATTTCATCAAATTCATCGTCAGATAGACCATGAGGGTGATCTGTTTGTGGCTGCAAGGTCATTAAATCAACCACATTCACGCAGCGTATTTTAAGATCAGGTAGGTGCTCTCTGAGTAAAGCTATAGCGGCAATAGTCTCTAGTGTTGGGATATCGCCAGCGCAGGCCATTACTACATCGGGCTCAAATCCTAAGTCATTACTTGCCCACTGCCAAATCCCTAGGCCTTTTGTGCAGTGCTTAATAGCATCGTCCATGTTGAGGTACTGAAGAGCTGGCTGTTTACCAGCTACAATGACGTTTACATAGTTACGGCTTTTTAAACAGTGGTTTGTAACAGAGAGCAGGCAGTTGGCATCAGGTGGTAAATAGATACGCACTACATCTGCTTTTTTGTTGGCTACATGGTCAATAAAGCCTGGGTCTTGGTGAGAAAAGCCATTATGGTCTTGTCGCCATACGTGAGAGGTAAGTAGGTAGTTTAAAGAGGCAATAGGCGCTCTCCAGGGTATGCTGCGAGTAACTTTTAGCCACTTGGCATGCTGGTTAAACATAGAGTCTATAATATGGATAAAGGCCTCATAGCATGAAAATAGCCCATGTCTGCCAGTGAGTAAATAGCCCTCTAGCCACCCCTGGCATAGATGTTCACTGAGCACTTCTAACACG
Organism: Chlamydiales bacterium; assembly: GCA_021372185.1. Lineage (GTDB taxonomy): Bacteria > Chlamydiota > Chlamydiia > Chlamydiales > FEN-1388 > SZAS-7. The sequence continues at coordinate 5,101 of JAJFUY010000074.1, forward strand.
CGGCCATCAGCTGATAAATGGTCATCAGTTGGTAAAATTGTACCCATAAAGCGTTTCGTGGTAACTTCATAAAGGGCATCTAGCTTATTAGAGGCCGTTTCGTCAGGGCCCATGAGAAGAAAGTTTTTGGCTTGGAGGTTATTTTTCATCACATCTCGCAAGAAAGTGCCCATCACTTTTGTGGCTTCGGCTTTTTGGGTGGCAGGCTGTACAACTTCAACTGCATAGTCAGCAAAGTTTGGCATAATCAAATCTTGTAAAAGACGGCCACCATTAGCGTGTGGGTTAGCTCCCATCCTTTTATTGCCCGTAGGGGCAAGCACGCGTAGTTCTTGTATAAGATGGCCATTTTCATCAAAAAGCTCTTCTGGCTTATAGCTTTTTAGCCACTCTTCAAGGAGCTTTAGGTGTTCTGGGTTTGTGGCTACAACATCTAGCGGCACTTGGTGAGATCTCCATGAGCCTTCAGTCTGTTTGCCATCTACAGTTTTGGGGCCAGTCCACCCTTTGGGGGTTTCTAGCACAAGCATGGGCCACATTGGACGTGTTGTGTCGTTAGTATCTCGCGCATGTTTTTGGATAGCGCGGATTTCTAAAACAATATCTTCTAAGGTTTTGGCCATTTCTTGGTGCATGAGTATTGGGTCGTGGCCTTTAACAAAGTAGGGTTTGTAGCCGTAGCCTTTTAACAGATTTTCAAGCTCTTCATGAGAGATACGCGCAAGGAGGGTTGGGTTGGCAATTTTATAGCCATTGAGATGAAGTATTGGTAAAACAGCGCCATCTGTTATTGGGTTCAGGAACTTATTAGAGTGCCAACTAGCAGCTAGTGGCCCCGTTTCAGCTTCTCCATCACCTACAACTGCACAGGCAATAAGTGAGGGATTATCAAATGCCGCTCCATAGGCATGGGTGAGCACATAGCCAAGTTCGCCTCCTTCATTAATAGATCCAGGGGTTTCAGCCGCTACGTGGCTTGGTATGCCCCCTGGAAAGGAAAACTGCTTAAATAGGTGCTTGAGCCCTTGAATGTCTTGAGAAACTTCTGGGTAGACCTCGCTATAGGTGCCCTCTAGGTAGACATTGGCAACAACTGCAGGGCCACCGTGGCCAGGTCCTGCCAAAAAGATCATATCTAGGTCATATTTTTTGATGAGGCGATTGAGGTGTGCGTAGATAAAGTTGAGTCCTGGAGTTGTGCCCCAGTGGCCTAAAAGTCGTGTTTTTACATCACTTATGCTTAATGGCTTACGAAGAAGTGGGTTATCAAGTAAGTAAATTTGGCCAACAGAGAGGTAGTTTGCGGCTCTCCAGTAGGCATCTATTGCTTGAATTTCGTTCGCTTCCATGAAAAACGCCTATAAAATAATTAATTTACTAAAGATAGGTCTAAGCTTTATACTAAAGGAAAGGGAGTATTATCGTATGTCAGAAGTTTCCTTTCATTCAGAGCATTCCCCCACATATCACAGCAATGTGGATAAAAAGCCAGTGAATCCAGAATTGCAAAAATTTGCCCCACGAGTGGTTGCGGCTCTGAAGAAAGCTGGATTTGAAGTTGATATAGATAATATAACCATAGTAGGTGTTGGTAAAGACAAAATTATTGCGTTAATCAATAGAAGTAATGACTTTGACCCAACAGAAGTAGTAAAAGTAGCCCGCCAAAGCTTACTCAACATACGCGAAAGGCGCATTGGCAACGAATCACAAGTAGGGGAAGCTGCCAAAAAAAATCCACTTGTAGATACAACAAACCTAGATATCGGAACTGAAACTGTGGGTAAGGGCGCTTGGAGGGCCCCAAAACTAGGTGGGGGCACCTTAGATGACTTAAAAAGAAGCGATTTTACAGATCCAACACGCGCCAAATCTTATTGTAAGCAGCTTGTTAATGGTATCAAAAGCACGCATCTACTTGGTTTTACTCATAATGATATAAAGCCCGATAATCTTTTTCTTTCAGACGATAAAAAGACCTTAAAAGTCGCTGATTGGGGCAAGGCTGAAATGGTGGGAGTAAATCAATTAGGCAGTCCCTATTCTGGTAACACGCGCTATGGCCGAGATTCTCATAACTCCCAACCAAATGATGTGCATGCAACAGCGCTTTGTTTGATGGATATCCTTGGCCGCAAGTTTATTGACGAGGGTCAGTCTCTTGTATCAGTTCACATGGACACCAAAAAAACTCCGCCTGCAGATAAGTCAAGAACCGGCGTGCAAAAGTTTTTGTTAGATTTTCCTGCTTTTACGCGTACGTATGAAACAAAGGGCACATTTCTTGGCAAAGTGCAAGATTTTAAAGCCCGTATTGCCACGTTCTTAGGCATAGATTCAGATAAAGGCGGTAAAGAAACCTGGGCTATGAACCGCTACATCAAAGCCGTAGGCAAAAATCTTGAACAATCAGGCGATCTAACTAGTGATAAAGCTCGCACATTAGAGGTGCTGCTCCGAGCTATGACAGCAAAAGATCCTAACATGCGTCCTAACATCGAACTTGTAGAAAAGGTAATGGATTTCATCTTCAGCGACAAAACACCCGATAGCGTTTCACCCTTCCTCAAGCTCCTTATCCAAAACGAAGGCGCACAAAAAAGCTCAGGGTGGACCATCGTTTCCCAAATAAAACCCTCCCTCGAAGAAATGTTCAAGGATTACAAGCTCTAGATTTTTTCACCATTGAGCCTGTCGACAGCGTGCAAGCTCTCCGTTTATGGTTCCTATTGTTTTTTCTCTCTGCGCCTTTGCGCCTTTTGTTGTTTCTCTGCGTTAAAAAAAATCACACACATTTACTAAAACATGTGTGAAACATCATCTATCAGTAAGCACGTGTGTAAATTATCTTTAACGCAGAGAAACAACAAAAGGCGCAAAGGCGCAGAGAGAGAGAGAGAGGAAGGGGGGAGAACAAGAGAGAAATTATCTTAATAAGTTCTCTCTTGTGAAAAAATCTAAGCCCTATCTGCTGTAGGGTCTTCTGCGAGGAGCAAACTTCCAGCTTTGTGGCTTTGCGGCCATTGCTTTTTGTGATGGCTCCATGCCAGCAATTTGGTGTGCAGGAATTTTTTGTCCTGTAAATTGCTCAATACGGCGTAGGCACTCTCTATCTTTGTTTGAGGCAAATGAAAAGGCTATACCCTTGGCGCCAGCTCTACCTGTACGGCCGATACGGTGTACGTAGTCTTCAGCACTCATAGGCAAATCAAAGTTAATCACGTGGCTGATGTTTTGTACATCGATACCGCGAGAAGCAACGTCTGTTGCAATCAGAATGTTAATACTGCCTTCACGTAGCAGGCGGATAGTTCTTGAACGCTCACGCTGCGTCATGTCACCATGAAGTGCGGCGGCTTTGAAGCCTAAATTGCACAGCTTTTCTTCTAGTTCACCCGCATAGCGCTTGGTAGAAGTAAAGATAACGGCCTGTTTAATATCAGGTGTGTTTAAGATATGATCAAGTAAGCGGTGCTTGTGGTTGAGGTCATCAACAAACAAGATCTTCTGATCGATATTTTCGTGTTTTGTTTGGTCTGAGGCAACGCTTACTTCTGCTGGGTCGTTTAACAGACGTCTAGACAGGTTCATAACCTGGCCTTTAAGTGTTGCTGAGAACATAAGTGTCTGGCGTGTCTTTGGTAGTGCCTTGGCAATCTGTTCTACAGGCTCAATAAAGCCAATGTCAAGCATACGGTCAGCTTCGTCTAGAATAAAGAGTTCTAGGCGACCAAAGTTAATTTTGCCGCGCTCCATGTGGTCCATTAAGCGACCAGGAGTTGCCACGAGAATCTCGTATGGGCGACATAATTGTCTATTTTGTACTGGATAGGGTGTTCCGCCGTAGATACATACTGTTTTTACGCGGCTTAAATTTCTGCTGTACTTTTCAGCTTCTGCGGCTACTTGCATAGCAAGTTCTCTTGTAGGAACAAGGATAAGAACTCGCGGGCCTGTTGAGTTTGATTGTATAGGCGATGGCTGTAAAAGTTTATGTAGTGCCGGCAAAATAAATGCCGCAGTTTTACCAGTTCCTGTTTGCGCTGAAGCTCGCAAGTCAAGTCCGGCTAGAATTTTTGGGATTGCCTGTGACTGAATTGGTGTCGGCGCTGTATAGCCCGCTTCTTCAATCGCTTTAAGGATACTTTGGTGGAGATCTAAATCTTGAAATGTCATGAAACTCTACTTTTTGTTTGTTCGAAGGGCTAAAGCTTAACATAAAAAATCTATTTAATAAAGCACTTTATAAGAAATAATGATTTGTAGTGAGGAAATTACTTGCGAGATCGTAAAAAACAACACAATCCAATTAAAATTATAATGCAGCTTGTGGCTAATACGGGAATATCTCCTAACAACCCATAGAGAGTCCAATAATGATAGCTCGAAAAGGAGACTACAAAACTCGTGGGTTCTTCTGTTCCTTCTTTTATGCATACAGGCCGTCCTAGACTATCAATTACGCCTGATATGCCAAAGTTGCAAGATCGTATTAAGGGTACGCCGTTTTCTACCGTACGTGGGCGGGCGTGCTCATAATGCTGTATTGCGAGCATTGAATAGGGAAACCAGTAATCATCTGTGAGGTTTACAAGGAGAGTGGCGCCGGCTTGAGAGTTTTGACGCATGAGGCTGCCAACGGTTTCTTCGTAGCAAACTGAGGCCCCAATACGATGTATGCCGCTTTTAAACCTAGATTCGGCAGTTGAAGACGCTAA
>JAJFUY010000083.1 GCA_021372185.1 Chlamydiales bacterium
TCAGGCAAGATTGTCAGATTTGAGGCCGATTACGTGATAATTGACCGAATATTGACTTCACGCGCTCTATCTGTTGTAACAGCTGGGGATCTTGCACATCTGTCGCCATTTTGTATATCAGAGAGCTACCCTTATTTTCGTTGTAGCCGTGGGTTTTTTTGTGCGAGCCTAGCGCCAAAATATAGGCGTGCTCAACTTCTTCTAAGATATGTGCTTGTTTAGCTGGAGCCTGATACAGCACTCTAAACACAAAATCTTCTGGGTGCTTTTTTATGGCATGATGCAGCCTTTTTGCTCGCTTTAATGTGTTAATAGCTGATGTATGCTGTGAAAAGCGCAGTTTAAGAGAGCTTTCTGTTTTGCCTACATAATGCATGCCGGTTCTTCGATTTTCGATGTCATATACAACACCCTTTTGCTTCAATGTTAGCGTGTGTTTGGTATATACCCTTCCCTTATGTATTCTAAAGGTGTCACCTGCCGGCAACGACTGTTTTAATACCTCTTTTTGCTGTAAAATCTTGCTGGCAACATCGTGCACAACGGCTATATCCTCTGCAGATAGCGGCTTTCGTTCACTTGCACCGCCGCCACCGGCTCGCTTGTTAAGAACAGCCTCGGGATTGGCCGCCTTATGAACGTTTATAAGCAGCTTTTCTACTCGTCCAAGTAGCTCTTTTGGTACTCTACTATGAATAACCCCAAAAGATACAACAATACCTTTGGTTTTTAGTTGCTGTTCGAGTGATTTCATCACAAGTTTTGCAAGGGCACCTTGGCCGCTACGTATTGCTGTAAAGTAAGAATGTAACCGTTTTCGAACTGATGAGGACTTCCCAATCAGCCTTTTTGCTACGCGCTCATCACCCTCTAAAACCTCTATTTTCCACCGATAAATGGCGTTTTTATCTTTTTTTGGAGTAATAAATTCAAGTACTGGCTTGGTTTGACCTCTATCCACTGTCTCAACAGTAGATGACCATTTACTTATGGGAGTAGTGACAAACCCTTGATCATCAATAAAGCTTTTGGCCTGTTTTGTAAGCGTGCTATCGCGCGAATCTTGCCGTAACACAGCAAATTGACTAGAAGTGAGATGCGGGGGCGTAACAGCAACTAAACAAGACATAAAAACACCAATTAATTGCCTTTAATCATACACTATTTTAAATTAAAATGCATTAACTTCTTGGAGGCTGTTTTTCTTATTCTTTTCATCCGCTACCAGCTTGTCTAAAACCTTGTAGTCCTCTATACTGGCTGCTTTTTTTCGAGGTATAATGCAGGCATTAACTCAAGCTTTTAGCGACATTCAGATAAGTACATTATCACTACATGTTCCAGAAGGTGCATCACTTGACAAGGTTGAAGCTCAGCTTGGCTCTGCAACACATCTTGTAGTAAAAGAGCCAATATCCCCATCAAAGCTCAAATGGCTCTCAACAAAAATTGGCCAAGTGGTTGTGTTAGATGTTACGGTTAATATGTCAGCAGATGTTGATTTAACTTGGTTTAGCACCTGTACAAAGCTGAAGAGTATTGCTCTTCGATCACTTAACGTGACGCTCTTTTATTCCGTATACGGATTTAGCAATATGAACCAAAGACCGCATCTAGAATCACTGACTGTAACAAAAGCAAATCTAGAAAATAGATTTTTTTCATCCCTTCAAGGTCTTCCTTTAAAAGATGTATCACTTGAATATTCTTTCCATGACGCTCAAAATGCACTTTCTAATTTAATAAAATTTATCGATAGCACTCCAACTCTTGCGACCTTGAATGTTGCCAGAGGATCATTTGCAGATAAAAAGAATTTAAATGCAATACATGCAAAATTTCCATTACTTTCTCTCACACCGCAGCCCCCAACACTAAGACAGAATTTTAATGGGGTGCTTACACGCGAAAAAGAAGTCAAACACTCCTACCCACTTGCTACGCTTAATAATACAATGTGGGATGCCACTGCACTTTCCACATTTTTAAAAGACGTAGGAGGAGACGAAAATTCTAATTGGTCCACCATAAGCTTCAATAGCTCTGTGTATAGGCATAATGTCTGTGAAGAGTTAGCTAAAGCAAGCCCTATTCAATGTCCCGATCGCATGCGCATTGCGGCAGAAGAGCCTCAGAACATTAGGGAGATCATCGCCTTTTTAAACTATGCCAAAAATCTGCCACTCATTGTAAAAGTAAAAACACCAAGCTTAGGCACTCCCCCCTATTATCCACCTACAAAAGGAACAAAAGTTGAATTTGGAGAAGGAGTAGATAAAATAGTTGTAGAATGTACAGACTTATCAAAACACGAAGTGCATCCAATAACCAAGCGTACTCTACAAATCGGCGACAAGGTCGTACATCATATTCAGGTTGATTGGAAAGATGGGTATGGAATTGAAGTCGACACACTTTCAGCACTGATTGAACTCATTGCCGAATTAGAAAAAGACCATCCAGGTAAGTCACTCATTCACTGCACACTCGGCCTTGGAAGAACCGGCACACTTCTTGCCTGCCAAATCATTAAGTCTCTTGTCAATAGCATTACAGACATCAAAGCCCTTTCAGAGCTATCCCTTAACCTCGAAGAGCTCTTACGGACGCTCCGTCAAAAGCGTTCAACCATGATTCAGCACGAAGACCAGCTCATCACCATACTTGAGTATACAGAGTTAGTTGTTAGGAAACGATTTGCTGCATAGTCGTTGGGGTCAGACCTAGGGTGTTGATTTAACACAGATTTAGCGAAAAGAATTAGTGGTAATACTTGTCCATCAAAAATGCTGTATTAGAGCCCGGTTGAGGGCGACTGAGTGAAGCCCACCGTGACCGAAGGGAACGGTGGGAATGAGCAAAAAAACCACCAGAGCCCGATTGAGGGCGATTGAATCACGCCCTCAACCGGGCTCCATGGACTTTCCAACATCACCCACCGTTCCCTTCGGTCAAGGTGGGCTTCACTCAGTCGCCCTAAAATCGGGCTCTATTGCAGCACCGAACAGCATTTTAAGGACAAAACTTGCAACAAATACATGTTGTGAAAAACAGCTTAAATCAACCCCCTAGGTCAGACCCGTTAATCTTTATCATCGTGTTTGGGGTCAACTTAAGAAATTTTCTTATTATTAGCTTGGAGGGTCATAAGAAAAGGCTGACTAATAATAGGACTATAGGTATAGGTATGGATCCAATAAAACCAGCATTTTTACAAACCGATGGACCTGCTAAAAAAGTAAAAAAAATAAAATAAAGTAGTTGCCGTATTGCAAAGAGTGGTGCGACCACGGGCAAAAAGCACCTCAGACCTCGTTAGTCCTCGTCTAAGTACAAGGATAAGTTTATTACGTCAAAAGGCAAATCCCGATCTAGTAGAAAAACCAGCTGCATATGGCCTTAGGGCCATACTCAAGGCAGGTGTTGGCCAATTAGATCTTAAACCTGCCAATATTTTGTGGGGTAAGGATTCTTGCGTTAGTCTCTCATGTACCATCTATTCAAAAACTATTTGACCTTGAAATTTTACACACATCTGCTCTAGAAAGCTTTTCAAAGGAAGCTCTGTATGATTTAAGCAAATTGCGAGCCCTTAAAGAATATACAGCCACTCAATTTCTTCCACCCTCCCCCACTCCAGGATATGAAAACAATCAGTATCGTAATGCCATGTGCCACTATTTCTGGAGAGGCGAAAAAGAAAATTTCTCGCTTGCCTGCCAAGCCTTTGATATGCGAACTGCAGCCCTAACCATTACATACGGTCTACGGTAACGAGACCCAGTAGTTCCATGCCTTGTTTTAGAACTTGGCCAGTGAGTTCTGCCAGTAAAAGGCGCGAGTTTTGTTCGGGGGTGCCCGCTACGTGGCAGTCGCGGAAAAACTGGTTGAAGGTTTCAGCTAGGCTGTAAAGGTATTCTGTGAGGCGGTTTGGCATGAGGTCTTCTGCCATTTGGCCAAGTGTTTCTGCAAATTGTGCCAGGTGTAATGCTAAAGCCAACTCTTGTGGATGCGTGAGAGTG
>JAJFUY010000086.1 GCA_021372185.1 Chlamydiales bacterium
AGGAATTCAGCATAGCAACTGTTAATTTTATTCTTTGTTAAAATGCGTGGCGATTGTGATGCCTAGTGCATACACTGCCATTTCGCTTTCTTTAGACTCTAGTTCTTTGTTTGATGTGATGCCGCGCTTGTCTAGAGCCTGAAAGACGCCTTTGGGGCCGTTGATATGTACATTCTTGGTGTTTTTGCCCATTGTAGCCGGAGCTTGCCAGTTTGCGGGGTCTAGAATGTCGTTTTTTTGCTCTGGGCGATGTTCTGGGAATTTTGTTGGGCCTGTGCCTGAAATTTTAACCATGTGAAAAGCTCCTACATTTTGGAAAGACGTTGTTTATATTCGATAGCCTTTTGCTTCCATTGGCTAAATTCTGGTTGGCTGCCCATTTGTAGTAGGGCAAGCTCGACTGAGTTGATGGCTTGATCTTTTTGCTTGAGGGCTTCATAGCAGCGAGCGCTATAAAAATGGCTAAGCGGGTCATGAGAGTTTGTTTGAGCCGCTAGCGAATAGGCAACAAGCGCCCCTTGATAGTTATGGCAGAAGTATTCGCTATTGGCAAAACCCATCCAGAAGGTGTGATTTGTGGGGCAAATGCAGCAAAGAACAGAAAAACAGGCAGCTGATTCATAGTAGTTTTGCTGTTCATATAAATACTTGGCACCTTGATAGAGCTTTTCCATGGTTTCATCATTTAGCCCGAAGATCTCTTGAAGTGATTTGTCTTTTGCAAGCATAGCCAAATACTCTTGAGGATTATCTGCCATAACTGAGGCAACAGCGGCAATTTGGCAAAGCTGCTGGGTGGTGTCTTCAGATACGGTTATCATGTCAAGAGCGGCAGATGATGTAAGAAATTCAAGTATCTGCGACATGCCATGTTGGAGGCGTTGTACAATCGGCTGCAGGCCATGTATAAACTCGCGCTTTAACCCTTCAGTTACCTGAGGTGTTGGTGGTACAAGTGTGGGTATGCCGCGAAGTTCTGCTAGCAGCGAGGCCGCATCGTTCATGCACTGTTCTAATTTGTCTTGTAGTTCATCTGATTCAGGTTCTTGCTTCATAAGTCACCAGTTATAAAATTTAACCTATAACTGTGTATTCTTTTTTTAACAAGTGTTAAATAAGATCGAGGAAGCTCCACCAGAGACCGCCAACTCCCACCCAAACAACGATGTAAAAGAGGCTTGTGAAAAAGCCAATCTTCCACCAGGTTTTAATGTCTGTATGCTGTTCAGAATAGAGTATGGGGGCGGGGCCCGATGAATAGTGTGTTAAAGCACCAAATAAAGAGCTTAAAAAGCCTAAAAGGAGTGCAGAAACGAGAGGCGGCGCGCCCGCTGTTATGCTGATGGCCAAAAATGGGCCATACATAGAGCTTACGTGAGCGGCAATACTTGCAAAGAAGTAGTGGCTATAAAAATAGATCATAGAAAGCATAAACAACTGCACAGGCCAGTTTACGGCTGGTACAAACTGAACAACTTGGTCTGTAAACCAGGCAATAACGCCCAAATTTTGCAGCTCTGATGCCATCATAATTAAAATACCCATCCACAAGAAGGTATCCCACGCGAGATCTTCTTGTAGGATGTCTTTCCAGCTGAGAATTTTTACAACTAAGAGTAGGGATACACCAAAGAGAGCGGCTTCTGTAGCGTGCACGCCAAAAAAGCTGCCAAAGCTCCAGAGGGCAAGCATGAGGCCAAATACTGTAAGGAGCGTCTTTTCTTGCCAGGTGATTTTGCCCATTGTGGCAATTTCTGAGCGGGCATGTTCTTGAACCTTTTTGGCATCATCAATTTTGCAAGGCAAAAAGTATTTGAGCACTACTGGGAGCAGGGCAAGCGATAGCACTCCTGGCACAATAGCGGCTTTTGCCCAGCTGAGCCAGGAAATTTCTATGCCAAGATTTTGCGCAAATTTGACTACAATAGGGTTACCGGCATTTGCGGTAATAAACATGGCGCTGGTGATCACAGAGGCGTGCATCACAATAAATGTAAGAAATGGGGCTATATTTTTGTTACCAGATTGCCCAACTACAGAAATGATAGAGCGTAGTACCGGTAAGATTATGCCACCTGTACGCGCTGTGGTACTAGGAATAAGCGGCGCCATGCAGGCGGTGCTCACTACAAGGCCATAGCTCATACCATAGGGTGTACCTCCAAAAAGGCCTACAAAGCCGTAGGCAATACGGCGCCCAAGACCCGTTTTAATAAAGCCTCGCGCTAAAAAGCAAGAAAATACAATGAGCCACAATTGGTCATAGGCAAACCCTGCCAGCGTAGTCTGCAGTGTGAGAGTTTTTGTAGCGCATATAATGGCAATACTTGATAAGGCTATAGCGCCCATAGGAAGAGGCTTTGCTATGATGGCAACAATGGTCCCCACAAATATGCAAAATAACTTCCAGGCATTATCTGACAGTGCTTCTGGCTTGAAAAAATACCATGAGGCAAGAGTAATAGCAATAATCTGCAAAAGACGTAAAATGTCTTTTGGAATTCTAGCCAAAAAATCTGTTTTTGCAGCCGTAATAGGTGGTGTTGTCATAAAATCTCAAAAAATATCCTCTAAAAATAAAGCATTAAGAATTTATTTTCTATAGGATTTTAGCTTTAGTTTGTTTACAATTTAGTTTTTAGAAATTACTAAGAGCATATTATGGTGTATCCGCTTGATTCAAGTCTAAGATGGGAATTTAATGTTTATTTAGAAAATGATACAATCCGCCCCGATCTTTTTCTTGAAAAGATTACACGTGATATAGAGGATCCACGCGAGTTTTTGGCGCGCCTTTTTAATCATGTTCTCTATACCGAAGACAAAGAATTACGTCATAATGAGCTTTTAGAGACGATTGAGTGGTTTTTAGCTAAAAGACACTTTGTGCAAGTCCCGCTTGGGCAGCCTCTTGTAATCACCCATAAATGCTTTATCGAAATGCTACCGCATGACTGCTGGGATAAAGTAGCTTCAAGGCTACCCTACAAAAGCCTTTTAGCTTTTTCTGGAACTTGCAAGAAGTTTAGAGCAGAGGGCTTTGCTCAATTGGCGAGAAACTCTAGGTTTATCAATAAATATGTAAGAAGTGCTCTAAGCACAAAAGACTTTAGCGTGTCTAAGGTTGAGCAAGCTGTTTTTGATACTCGATATGATCTTGATTTGCCGGAAGTAAAAGCACTGGAAGTTTTTAGACTATTCCCTGGAGTTCGAAATCTAAGAATATTAGACAGAAAAAGCAGCTTTGAAAGCATTCAAGCAGTACTGAAAGCCCTCCCAACTCTTCAAGGCCTTGTTTTGGCAAATTTAGAGTGTCTAACTAATAAAACTATGCCAAAACTTGCCCTTCCAGCCGGCCTCAAACACTGCACGCTTTGGGCTGAAGTTAGTGACACAACCATTAATACCTTAGCGCAACGCTGCCATGGCTTAACCGAGCTTGTAGTATGTTGCGCAAGACGTCTTACAGCAAAAGCCTTTTCAAATAAAACGCCCTTTACAGATCTCAAGAAATTACATCTCTATTCAGTAAATTATCGCGAAGCTACTTTGCGTCGTATATTTAAGTGTAGCCCCAAGATTGAAAATTTACACTTAAATAGCTGTACTGCTTTTAGAGGTGGCTCTCTTGCGGCCTTAAAGTTCCTTAAGGAACTGAATGTCTCGATGACAAACTTTACTGGCGCGAATTTTAAAGCACTTATGCAAAATGCTTCAGCCCTTACGTATATCGACATAAGCTTTTGTAACGGCATTGCAAGTAGAGATTTTGAAGAAGTGAAGTATCCCCAAACCCTCAAAGAATTTACCGGTCATTGGACAGAAATAAATGACAATGGCTTGCGAAATCTGATTCACACAACAGCTCTAGACAGCCTCCAGCTCACAAGTTGCGTGCGATTAACCGAGGAAGTGTTTGAAGAACACCCCG
>JAJFUY010000091.1 GCA_021372185.1 Chlamydiales bacterium
AAATTTATCTTTTGCATGTGTGCACGTTGCCAGCACATTTGGTACAAAAGCGGGAAGTGTTTCCATGTAGGCACCCCTACGACTTAAAAATAATTTTTGACATTTCCTTTGAAATACACTATTGTGAGGATAATTGAAAATATTTTTATTTAGGGTCGGTTTATGGATAATGTTGATCTTACGAAGACCTTCAAAGCACTTGATGAATACAATAATGATGATGGATCCAAGCGTAAACGTCTGAAAGTTGTAGAAACTACAACCGCTAGTGGAAGAACGTATCATTTAGAGTTTGTGCCTCTTTCTGGTATCAAAAAAGTTGTGGCGTTTTTTCGTGGTGAGATTAGCAACTTTAAATTGAATAAAGTGCTAAATATTGTAAAACAAACAGGCGAGCAAAAAGCCGACCCAGCAGAAAAAGGGGTAGATCAAGAAATTACCTTGATGGACTTTACCAAAAAGCTTACCGGAAAAGTGCGTGAGCACTACGTAAAGACGCCAGAAATTACCCGGTCTAAAGTAGAAGAAATTACTAACGTAGAACCTCAACTTTCTTTAGAAGCGGCAAAAAGAGTGTTTAAAACAGAAGCCAAGACAGAAAAATTTGACCGGTATCTACGCGGGCATACACCCGCCTATAACCAGCTACAAAAGATGGTAGGAACTATTCTTACAACTAGTGGGCTAGATGCAACCTGTAAACAAATGGTAGCAGAAAAAAAAGAGGCAAAAGCCATCTTGAGCACCATAGTAGAGCATCTAGAAAATCTTAAAAATCCTGAAGTTCTAGAAGTTGGCACTGCCATCAAAGACAGCGTTGCCACACGTGTTGGCGAAGATGGCTCACCGGTTAAGGATGCAGCGGCCTTTACAGTAGGGGCATTTTTCTTAAGACAAGGCCCTACTCTCTTGCCAATTTCAGATAGCCACGGTAAAGACATTTCTAAAGCCATACAGCGCATGGCAAATGACTATTCACTACGTAAAGACCAAGATAAGGAAATTATTGCGCTACTTGACCGCTTAAGCGTCGTTTTAACGGGCTCAAAACCTACAATTGGTGTGATATATACCTATGCGCGTTGACCAACAAAAAACATTTGCTGCCTTACAGCAATTTAATGATGATACGAGCACCGTACGCATGCGCCTAAAGGTGGTTGAGGCAAAAGATGATATGGGGCGCTCATACAAATATATAGAGTACGCTCCCTTAACAGGCATCGCCCGCGTATTTGAAGCCATTAAATCATGGTTTGGTAAGGGCTCATATACACTTAACAAGGTGCTGGATGTTGTTGAGGAGGCATCACGTAATACTTCAGAGCCAGCGCATGAAAGCACGCTTGTTGACTGGAGCCAAAAGCTTACCAAAAACGTGCAGACTCACTATGACCTACATGATCAGACAAATGCCCTTGTCACACGTATTGCCAAGCTCTCGCTAGAACCGGCAAAGCATGAACTTATGCGAGAAGCTGAAAGACAAACGGCATCTACTGCCTTTAGAGACGAAAAATCGCACGGGTTTAATCAGTTAAATAACCTTTGGCATAACTCCTGCATCAATATAGGTCTCACAGAAAAAATTAGTCACCTAGGCACAAAACCTACTCCAGAAACTGTGCTGAACACCATTGTAGAAACACTCATTACCACCCCAGACCCTACTATAAATGAAGTAGGAAAGGCTATGCTGCAAGCCGCTACTATTATAGAGGGCAATTCTAACCCAACGGCATTTGTGGTAAATGTTTTTATTTTGCGCGAAGGGGCAAAACTGCTTTTATCAGATCTGGTAGACAACCAGACTTTTTTTCAAAACAGCACTACTCAAAACGAACTTGTAAAAGCTGCCAATGACTACTTGATGGGTAATGACACTGCCTTAAAACCCCAATTTGATGCTCTTGCCAAAGTTCTCACAAACTCTGCTTGATTTTGCTGTATGTACAGGATAGAATCTCTGGTTAGTTTAAATAGAGTATTTCAATGATGATGAAGCCTCCTTTCGTAAATCCACTTGAAGAAACAACCTCCAGTAAAGTTGCAGACCCATGCGTGCTCGTTATCTTTGGGGCAACAGGTGATTTAACATCCCGCAAGCTCATTCCAGCTATTTATAACCTTAAAAGGGAAGGTCAACTCCCCTCACACTTTGCCTGTGTAGGCTTTGCCCGCCGCCAAAAGACTCACGAGCAGTTCCGTGGCGAGATGTATGACGCCATAAGCAAATTCTCACGGGTAAAACCCGTTGACCAAAACCTCTGGAACTCATTTCAAGAGCAGATTTTTTATCACATCTCAGAGTTTGATAAAGATGAAGGATACGAAGCTCTAAAAGCCTTTTTACAAGATATCGATAACCGCTTTGGCACAAAAGGTAACCGCATATTTTATCTATCAGTGCCCCCTAGCAACTTTGATGTCATCGTACAAAAATTAGGCGATCATGGCCTCATCTACGATCCACAAAAGATTCACGACAAATGGTCTAAGGTTATCATAGAAAAGCCCTTTGGCCATGACTTAAACACAGCTTATGAGCTTCAAGCAAGTATCAGCCGCCACCTCAAAGAAGAACAGATCTATCGTATTGACCACTGGCTAGGTAAAGAAACCGTCCAAAACCTCCTTGTGATGCGTTTTGGCAATGCCATCTTTGAATCTATTTGGAATAACCGCTACATAGACTCTATCCAGATTACCGTTGCAGAAGATTTAGGCGTGGGCACTCGTGGTAAATTCTGGGAAGAGGCCGGCATGATGCGCGATATCGTGCAAAACCACGTGATGCAGCTACTCTCCCTTGTGGCCATGGAGCCCCCTGTAAATATACAAGCCGATTCTATCCGCGATGAAAAAGTTAAAGTGCTTCACTCAATACGCCCTATTCCCCTCCAAAATCTTGATGAGCATGTTATACGTGGACAATATGGCCCAGGATATATTGACGGTTTAGATGTTAAGGGCTATCGCCAAGAAGATAATGTAGACCCAAAATCTCATGTAGAAACCTACGTTGCCATGCAGCTCTTTATTGACAACTGGCGCTGGGCAGGAGTGCCATTTTATGTGAGGGCCGGAAAGCGCCTTCCTAAAAAAGCGACAGAAATTGCCGTTATCTTTAAACCAGCTCCTGGCGTACTCTTTAAGCGCGCATGCCATCATGATGATGCAAACGTACTTGTAATACGCATACAGCCTGATGAAGGTATAGGCCTTCGCATAAATTCTAAAGTTCCGGGCATCAATAACCCTATCCAGCCAGTAAGAATGGATTTTAGATACGGGTCTTACTTTGGCGTAGAGCCTCCAGAAGCCTATGAGCGCTTGATTATTGACTGCATTTTGGGCGACTCTACTCTTTTTGCGCGAGAAGATGAGGTACTCGCTTCTTGGAAGCTCTTATCACCTGTCTTAGAGCGCTGGCAAGAAGAGCCACCACATGACTTTCCAAACTACCCTGCAGGCTCTTGGGGTCCAGCCAGCGCCGATCAGCTCATGCAAAAAACTGGAAGACACTGGCGATTTTTATAGGAAATACGTATGACTAACACTCAAGAAAACATAGATATTGCAGGCCAAAATCTTATCAAAGCATCGCTTTTTAACCTGATCGTAGTGGCAAATACCCCACAGCGTGGTCAGCAGTGTAAAGAACTTGTGCGCCTGGTCACAGAAAAATTTCCGTGCCGTGTTATTTTTGTACAGTCTGATGATTCAACTCAAGCTGACTACTTTCATACAGAGCATACCATCCAGTCTATAGGTACAGGTGACACTCGAGTATGCTTTGACCAATTTACGATTGAGTCATCAACTAACCAGCTACATAAAGTACCGTTTCTTATCTTACCTAACATCATGCCAGACCTACCGGTCTATATTTTGATGGGGCAAGACCCAACACTAGACCATGTCATCTTACCGCAGCTTAAAAACTATGCTAACCGCGTAGTCTTTGACTGTGAGTCTATTGACAACCTGCAACGCTTTAGCGAGCGCATGCTGGCAATGATGTCAGAGAGCACAGGTGATTTAATTGATGTAAACTGGGCACGCACCAAAGCCTGGCGTGAAGTGATGGCGCGCGTATTTAATACTGAGGAAACCTTAGAGCACCTGGCACAAGCTAAGATGATCCAAATTACGTTTTCTGGCAAAGTGATGCAGCATCAAGCAGCGCATGAAATACAGGCAGTATACCTCCAAGCATGGCTTGCAGCACAATTAGGCTGGAATCTCGATAAAATAGAAAAAGATGGAACTGTCAAGATAAGCTATCACTCTCAAACTGCCCCCGTCAGCATCACCATCATACCAAAAGACAATGAAATTTTAGAGCCTGGTGCTATATTTTCTATTGAAGTAATGACAAACCAAGATGCGCACTATCTTATTTCCCATGAAAGAGAAAGTAACTTAGTGACCGTGCATGCCTCTACACTTGAGCGCTGCGAAATGCCCTATACGATCTTCTTAAATAATTACCAGAAGGGAACCTCCTTGGTAAACGAAATTTTCTACCAGCCATTAAGTGAACACTATGAGGCTATGCTCCACTCTTTAAACACTCCAGCTTGGGGAACCAGTTTGTCATGACACAAAGCAACCGCTCATTAATACATCTAGACAGCGAAGAAAAGGTAATAGACTTTTGCCTGATCCATTTTATTGATGAAGCAAATTTTGCAATAGATACTCACGACACCTTCTCAGTAGCCTTATCAGGCGGAAGCACCCCAAAAAAGTTTTACGACGCTCTTACGCAATCAGAAGAAGCAAAAGCCTTAGACTGGTCAAAAATTTGTCTTTTTTGGAGTGATGAGAGGTCAGTTCCTGCAAATCATGCAGACTCTAACTACAACATGGCCATGCAGTTTTTTTCTAAGCCGCCATTTAATACTGCCAAAGTCTTTCGTATGGAAGCAGACCGCGAAGATCG
>JAJFUY010000093.1 GCA_021372185.1 Chlamydiales bacterium
ACCTGGCCATCGCGGTTAAGCTCTCGTAGTAGCGCTGTTTGGATAAGCTGGTCATCAGGCGCTGTAATGATCGTTTTTATTGGCAGGCGGTCTTGCGGGGGAGTGCTAATTACAGAAAGATCTCTTGCCCCAACAAGGGACATATAAAGCGTTCTTGGAATAGGCGTAGCTGATAGTGTGAGGCAGTCAACACCTGCTTTTAGGCGCTTTAAGTGCTCTTTTGCTTTTACGCCAAAGCGCTGCTCTTCATCAATAATGATGAGGCCCAAATCTTTAAACTGAATATCTTTTGATAGTAGGCGGTGCGTACCTACGATGATATCTACAGCGCCTTTTTCAATAAGGTCTATTGTTTTTTTGCTTTCTTTGGCGGTTTGAAAGCGTGAAAGTACTTCTACCCGTACCCCAAAGCTCTGCATGCGATCTCTAAAGCTTTCATAATGTTGTAGGGCAAGTACTGTAGTAGGTACAAGCACCGCTACTTGCTTTTTGCCATCTACAACGGCTTTAAAGGCAGCGCGCATAGCTACTTCAGTTTTGCCATAGCCCACATCACCACAGACAAGGCGGTCCATGGCTTTAGCTGACATCATATCAGTTTTTACCTCGCCAATGGCTCGCAATTGGTCTTCAGTTTCTATGTAGGGGAATTCTTCATCAAAAAGGGCAGTGTCGCGAGAATCTACAGGAAATGAAAAACCGCCTGCCACATGCCTTTCGGCATAGAATTTTAGTAATTCACTTGCGTAGCCAATAATGGCTTTTTCTGTCTGTTCGCGGCTTTTTTTCCAGCGGTTATTACCAAGGCCATGTAGCTTTGGCGCATCTTCTCCGGCTCCCACATACTTGCTGATAAGGTGAGCTTGAGTAAGAGGCACATAGAGCTTTGATTTTTCGGCGTACTCAATGAGAAAGTATTCTTCTTCAATACCCTGGTAGTTAGGCCGTTTTTCTACCCCTAAATACTTGCCTATACCGTGGTTAAAGTGCACTATCGACTGACCGGGCATAATATCAAAGGCATCTCGCGCCTCTGATTGATAGTAGGTACGCTGGCGCTCACGTCTAATTTTTATACGGCCTGTAAGCTCTGTCATTGGAAAGACAATAACTTTTGAATCCTCTGATACAAACCCAGAAGAGAGATATCCCGTTAAAAAGTGGATGTGAGAGGTGCTTTTAAGCTTTTGTAAGATTGTAGTCTGTTCATTTTCTGATTGAGTCAAAAAATAGACATCGTAGGGATCTGTCTCTTGTAGCTGCTGGAGAGCATCAAAGAGCTCATCACCCACGGGTTCATCTTCCAGCATGCAGGTTTTTTCAAAAAAAGGCCCAAGTGGCAGGAGGGTGTGGGGGAGGCGTTTTGCAGTAAGCGTGCGTAAAAACATATCAAAACTAATTTTTGATGCGCCTTGCTTTTGTGAGTAAAACTTTACCTGCTTTTCTGTCTGCACTTCTGAGAGTGTTTCAATGGGTTTACCAGTAAAGTAAAGGCACTGCTCTTTTTGCGTAAGGTCAAGGAGCTCTTCAATCCCCAAAAAGGTCTTTGATGTGGTGCCGCCTAAAGAGGTAAGGGATGCGTAGCGGTCTTCTAGGGCTTCTAGATCATCAAATACAACTATGCAGTCGCCGATATAATCAAAAATCGTAGAGAGCGTGTCTTCTTTTTGTTCAAACTCTAGCTCTTTTGCCGCCGATAGCTCAATTTCATCAACAAGACGCGCACTTTTTTGGCTTGATGAGTCATAGGCGCGGATAGATTCAATTTCATTTTCCCAAAACTCAATACGATAGGGCTCTGTTGCCGTAACGGGGAATATGTCGATGATACCGCCACGATAGGCATATTCGCCTTTATCGCACGCTACGGGCTTTCTTTCATAGCCGAGGCGCTCTAGTTTAAAGAGCATCTCATCAAAGCGCACGGTGTCTTTTCTTTTAAGGGTCATAAAAAGACCCTTAAAAGATGTTGGAGGCAATACTTTTTGTAACACACCTTGCAGCGTGCTTAAGATGATTGCTGGGCCTTTAGTTTCTTTTAGCGTATGCAGTGCCTTAAAGCGCGCACCTACAATATCTGGGCTAGGGGCTACATTTTCTGACGGAAGCATCTCCCAAGAGGCAAGTTCTATAATGGGATATTTCGAAAAAAACGGAAGATCGTTGTAGAGCTTAAACTCTTCAATACCCGCTCCAGTAAGCACCAAAAGCGGCTTTTGGCTGGCCTCTATGCTTTTAGCTAAAACGAGTGCTTTAGTAGAGGGCGATAGCTCTTCAACAATAATAGAGGTGCCACTAGCTACATCTTGCACAAGAGTTTGTACAAAAGCGCTATTGGCAACCTTATCCTGGATGATGTTAAGCAAAGGCCTGCTCAATTTGATCTAATGCTTGTTTAATATTGTTTACAGCTTTACCAGCACCCTGAGCATGTTCGGCTTTACCGCCGCCTGAGCCTTCCAGTATTGTAAGAGCCGGTTTTAAAAGCTCATTGGCTTTAAAGCCGCGTGTTACAAGCCCTTGGGGTACTCTTACAGAGAGGTGTACTTTATTTGGTTCTTGGCAGGCAATAGCAAGAGCGCCTTCAGGACAAATTTCGCTTAGGGCATCCATTAAATTTTTTAAATCTGCTGGTGCAACAGAAACTGACTGTACGCAGTAGTGTACGCCATCTGTATTTTTCTTAAATGGCAAAGCTCCGGCAATAGCACCAATGCGCTCTTTTTGCATCTGTTTTACTTGAGCCTCAAGCTCTTTTACTTCGTGGCCTAGCTTTTCAATACGCTCTGTTATTTTGGCAGCAGGTGTTTTTAAGAGCTCTGCAATGTGGTGAAGGGTGTTTTTGTGCTCGTTTGCAAAGTCTTCTGCGTCAATTCCCGTTACCGCATCAATTCTACGAACGCCGCTTGCGATGCTACTTTCTTTAGCAATTCTAAAATAGCCAATGTTGCCAGTGTTTTGAGTGTGCGTACCGCCACAAAGTTCTTTAGAAAAGTCTGCATCAATCACGCGTACAGTTTTGCCATACTTTTCACCAAAGAATTGGATGATGTCATGACGTTTTTGGGCTTCATCGTAAGCTAGCTCATAGGCCTTTACAGGAAGGTTTTTACGGATTTTTTCGTTTACCATCTGCTCTATAGCCACAATTTCGTCTTCTGTAAGCGCTTTGTGGTGGTTAAAGTCAAATCTAAGGCGGGCGGGCTCAACAACAGACCCTGCTTGCTTTACATGCTCTCCCAGCACGCGGTGTAGTGCCCAGTGGAGGATGTGAGTAGCTGTGTGATTATTTTCAATTTTTTGACGGCGAGATTTGTCAAAATGCGTGTCAAGTGAATCACCAATTTTTAAGTGACCCATTGTAAGGGTGCCATGATGAGAAATAACGCCTTTATAGGGGCTCAAGGTGTTATCTACTGAAAAGGCACTTGTATCATTTGTTAATTCACCAGTGTCACCAACTTGTCCGCCCATTTCTGCGTAAAAGGTAGTTTTACTTAAGATTACTTGTGCCTCTTGCCCCTCTTCTATGCTGTCAACAAAGTTGCCATCACAAATGATGCCTAAAACCTTGCCAGAAGTTGTAGGTTCACGCAAGAATGCTGTTTCGCCATGCGTGTGTACAAAATCTAAAAAGGCATTTTCTTTTACTTCTTGCTGTATGACTTTCTGTGCTTGCTTTGATTTTTGTTTGGCTTCTTTTTCTAGTAATGTAAAGCCCTTCATATCAACCTGTAGGCCGTTATCTTTGGCAATAAGCTCTACTTCTTCAATAGGAAGGCCGTAGGTGTCTTTAAGCTTAAAGGCATCTGCGCCAGAAATTTCTTTTGCACCCTCTTGTGAGGTCTGGATAATCTGGTTGAGGATATTACCTCCGCGGCGAAGTGTGCGGAAGAATGATTCTTCTTCAAGTGTTAAGATTTCAGCAATTTTGTCTTTGGCAACCACAAGCTCTTTATAATCTGGACCCATTACAGAAACAAGTTTGGGGAGTACCTGAGACAAAAATGGCTTTTCAAACCCAAGCATTTTTCCGTAGCGAACAGCGCGTCTTAATACTTTACGTAAGACATAGCCCCGCTCCACGTTTGAAGGCTGCGCGCCATCGCTAATGGCAAAGGCAAGGCAGCGTAAATGGTCGGCAATGACTCTAAAGGCTGGAGCTTTAGAATCATTAGGGTTGTAGGTAACTTTAGAGAGGTTTTCAATAGAGCTTATGAGGTCTAAAAAGATATCAGTTTCAAACACAGTTTCTTTATTGTGAATCAGACTCATAACACGCTCTAAGCCGGCTCCAGTGTCAATAGATGGCTTGGGAAGGGTAATTAGGGTGCCGTCCGGACTTTTGTTGTACTGCATAAACACAAGGTTCCAAAACTCTAAAAAGCGCTCGCCAGAGTCATCGTTAAGTGGGTTTGTGGCCTGTGGGTTATAGCTTGATCCTCTATCATATAAAAGTTCAGAACAGGGCCCACACGGGCCTGTATCGCCCATTGCCCAAAAGTTTGATTTTTCATCCATACGCACAATGCGAGCTTCTGGCATATGTTTTTTCCAAAGCTCAAAGGCTTCATCATCATCTTTAAAGACTGAAACCCAAATTTTTTCTGGATCAAACGAAAAGACGCCTGTAGCTACTTCCCAAGCATAGTGAATGGCTTTCTCTTTGAAATAATCCCCAAATGAAAAGTTACCCAGCATCTCAAAAAACGTCAAATGGCGTCTTGTATGGCCCACATTTTCAAGGTCATTATGCTTGCCGCCAACACGGATACACTTTTGTGATGTTGTTGCCCTCGTATAATCACGCGTGGTTTTGCCCAAAAACACATCTTTAAATTGGTTCATACCCGCGTTGATAAAAAGAAGCGTTGGATCGTCGTGAGGAACAACAGAAGATGAGGGTATTTGAGAGTGGTCGTGTTTTTTGAAATAGTCTAAATAGCGCTTACGTACATCACTTGTGCTGAACATCCTTTTCTCCTTAATAACAAAAACAAAAAGTATACTCAATCACAACCATTCAAAGCAAAGGTAAGCAAGATGTTGATGTGTTGTTGGTGATAGACTTATAACGATAAATACAGGATAAAATGATTATAAGGATAAAAAACAAATGCTTGTGGTCTGCTAGCTAGGTTTGACCATAATACAAAATATCCTTGGCTTTGATGGTCAGGTGTTACCTGTTCCATTATATCTCATAGAACAACTTTGACGCCTTTTGCCTTAGAAAAAGATTTAAGTGTAAAAAAATAATTCTGTGTGCTAGGATCACGTTAAATCATGTTTTTATTTATAAAGAAAATTTTCAGAAAATGACAAGGGGGATTCAAGTGTCTATCAAATGTCGTGGTTATGTTTTTATTTTGGTTGCAGCGGTAATGACTCTTTTAAACATTAATGGGTATAGTGCCTGTCGAGAGTTTAAAAAGGTAGCTGTAACTATCAATTCCTCTTTATTTCTTCAGGATGATGGGACTGTATGGGCTTCAGGAAGTAATAGTAGTGGAGAGCTTGGAGTTGGCGGCAGTCCTTCCTTACGTACTAATTACATGGTGCAGGTATCGGACTTAGCTCATGTTGTTGATATAGCCGGAGGGAGCTCTCATTGCTTGGCCGTATTAGATGATGGAACTGTATGGGCTTGGGGCAGCAATACTGCAGGTGAGCTTGGAAATGGTACCCAGATTGGATCTAATGTTCCAGTTCAAGTAAATCTACCCCCGACAGTACATGCTGTCGCTGTAACCGCTGGAACATCCTTCTCTGTTGCTCTTATGGATGACGGCGCAGTTTGGAGTTGGGGAAGAAACACTGTAGGTCAACTTGGAACAGGATCTTTTGCCTCAACTGTCACGCCAGTCAAAATACCATCATTTGAAGCAAAGGCAATTGACGCAGGATCTGATTTTTGTTTGGCAATAAGAAAAAGTGATAACGTAGTATGTGCTTGGGGGCGTAATAACGTCGGTCAGCTTGGTGATGGCACAGTTTTAACCCGAACAAGTCCCACGCCGACTTCTGGATCTTTCACGGCACTAGGAATTTCTGCAGGGCAAGCTTTCTCATTAGCAATTCGGTTAGCAGATAATGTAGTTTTTGCTTGGGGTGATAACCAAGATGGGCAATTAGGAGATAATACAATAATTAACAAGAGTGTACCAACCTCTACTTTTGGCGCTTTTAAAGCCAAACAAGTTGCTGCTGGTTCATTTTCTTCATTTGCAATAGCGTTAGCAACCGACACTGTATATTCTTGGGGCAACGGCGTCAATGGTATATTAGGTAGTGGGGTGCAATCAGATGACAATCCTATTCCAGCTCAAATTGATATTAGTAATTTGTCAGTAGCAAGTAGCATAAGTGCATCCAGTGCTGCACTCGCAATTCGCAGTACTGATAACAGTGTATGGGGTTGGGGGTCAGGCACTTCAGGTCAGTTAGCTAATGGCTATAATGTTGCGAGTTACATTCCCACAAATGCCATCCTAGGACCAGTAATTACTCAAGCCATAGGTTCTACAACTGTACCAAGCGAGTCAATGGTCTCTATCGACTTTGAATCTACTTTAATGGGTGCAAGCTATAGCTGGACCGTAGAGCAAAATGGAGTAATCGGAGCTGAAGATGGTAGCGGGCAGTCTATTGAACAAACTCTTATTGCAACGCAAACAGTTCCAGGCACAGTAATTTACACAATTACACCCACTCTTGACGGCTGCGAGGGATTTCCTTTTGTACTTCAAATCACGGTTTTACCCATTCCAGTAGCTGAGGCAGAGCCTTCTAGTCTCACTATTTGCGGTGGTTCGTTGACTGGAATTGAATTATTTTCGGATGTAGCAAATACTTCTTTTAGCTGGACTTATGCCTCTAAGAATGTCAGCGGAGCAACAAATGGTTCAGGTAATGTGATTCAGGAATCATTACTTTTAACAAACGATGAACCAGGACAGGTGATTTATACTGTAACGCCGCAAAAAGATGGATTTGCAGGCGATCCTATCACCATTCGCGTGCAAGTGGATCTATGTGCTCCGGTAGCGCCGTCACACTTTTGTGGCAAAAGAAAGTCAAAAGATGGGGCTCATTATGTGAGTTTAACGTGGAAACCAAGTTTTGATCCACGAGTGGCTTCTTACTATGTCTATAGCAATCACAACCTTATTGACATAGTCCCTGCAACTGGCCCATATACTGTACGTGCGCCTTATTGCAAGAAGAACAAAGATACTATTTATCGGTTGGTGGCTGTCGATGAGAATGGTGTTAAAAGCAAGGCATTAACCCTGAAGTTGGATTCTGCTGAAAAAAAACACTAGTTCTGAAATAACACAAAACCGCCATTTGCACTAACAAGCAAATGGCGGTTTTTGTTTGCAAGGATAGAAATTGGGGTCAAATTGGGGTCAAAATTGGGGTCAGGCCTGACATTCCGACATTCTCTTGTTGTCCAAAATAACCACCCTTCTCTATATTGCTCCTATTATGGCGAGACGCAGAAGATTTCATTCACAAAAAGCTACTTACCATGTCATGCTTAGAGGCAATGATGGGCAGCACATTTTCTTTTGTGAAGCAGACCGAATTCGCTTATGCCTTTTGATGCAAGAGGGTGTTGAAAGGTTTGGGCATCGAATTCACGCATTTTGTTTTATGAGCAACCATATTCATTTGGCGATTCAGGTGTCCGAGGCTAGTATATCTCGGATTATCCAGCATCTTGCATTCCGCTATACCCGCTATATAAATCGGACTCAAAAACGTATAGGCCATCTCTTTCAGGGACGATTCAAATCTATTCTCGTCCAAGGTGATTTGTACATGAAAGAGCTTGTTAGGTATATTCACCTCAATCCAGTACGTTCTGGTATGGTGGCCCTACCCGATAAATATGTGTGGAGTAGTCATAATGCTTATATGCAAGAGGCCGCCTTTACTTGGCTCGAGCAATCTAGAGTACTTCACTGTTTTGGAGACACTCTAGGAAAGGCGGTACAGAAATATGGTGAATACGTTCTAAGAGGTATAGGTAAAGAACCCGAATTCGATTTCAAATCTGGTGAAATCGAGGGGATTCTCGGTACAAAAGAGTTTGCGGAAGATATTATTCGGCAAAATAGCCAAACAACCAAATCAAAGATCACATTGGCAGAACTAACACTTGAGGTATGCAAAAAATACAGGTTGAGTGAACATGAGTTGTGTATGCCAGGAAAGCATCCCATTAACTCACGTGCTCGGGGCGTACTTGCACTTTTGGCGCGCGAAACTGAGGGAATTTCAATTGAAGAGCTCGCACGCTTTTTAAAAAGAGAAGCAAGCGGGGTAAGTAAACTGGCTATTCGCTTAGAAAAAAAATCTGCGCAGACCGATTCTGTTGCTTGCGAAATTCAAGAACTGCGCGACTTGCTCTTTCATCCTGAAAATCATGAGGTTGCGAAAACTACCAACTCTGGAATGTCGGAATGTCAGGCCTGACCCCAATGTTGACCCCAATGTCATGACCCCAATGTCATAATCTTCTCGAAGATGAGTTTTTCTCTTCTCTCCTGTCTCTCTTGTTAAAATGTATTTTTGTTTTTATGAATAAATCATGACCAGGACTTGCGGTGTTCTGGGAGCACCCTGTTGTTTTCGATGACGATCCAGTCTGACATGATGAGCTCGTGGCGGTAGAAGAAGCCCTCTTCTTGCCCGAAGGGTTTGGGGTCGTAGAGGAAATATTTTGGAGTGATGACTTTTTTGTTGGGGTTTTTGTTGAGGTAGGCACCCCACCAGCTAAAGGTTGAGTTGGCAATAATGTTGTGCGTGCAGCGGGCCATGAGATACATTTCTATGTAGTCTTCTTCGTGTACGTAGTGTACTTTTCTGCCCGTTAAGCGCTTGCCTATAAATTTTTTTGCCCATTTTGGCTGGTCGCAAAAGATGACTATGGTGGCATTAGGAAAGTATGAAAGCGCCCTGTCATAGTAGTCTCGGTCGGTTGGTTCCCATAGATCTATCAGCCATTTTAGTGGCTTTGAGCTTACTTGGTCATCACGGCGGATATGAATAGATACCGTTTCTTGGCCTTTAGGGGCAATTTTCTTATATTTTTTGGTTATGAGCTTTTCTATTTTTGATGGCGGTGTCAGCATATGGAGCACGCGGTCACGGTGGTGGTTAAAGTAACGAGGTGACTCAAAATGCCCCCACAGCTTGATATTATTGGCAGTACATGTAATAGGAACGTAGCCATCTGCTGCGTGAAAATCGGTCCAATGAAGAGGTAAGCTACCAGGCTTAAAGGTCTGACAGTTATGAAATACCGTGTCCCAGTATACCGGGCGCTTGCCAACGCGCGTAGGGCTATGAGAAATACGCTCAAAGACGGGAGTATACCCGTGATCCCATGCATGAGCTGAAGTTGTAACAATCTGAAAAAGCTGGTTACCAAGGCCGCCACGAAGGTCGCAGGTGATTTTTTGATCAGCGATTAGGAATGTTTGTAGGGCGATAAATAAAGTAAGAAGTAATTTTTTCATAGTTATTTTCCAATCCCTAGGTCTGAATAGGTTATGAAGCGTACAATTTTTGCATTACCTGCGATTACTGGATAATCAAGTTCAATCAAGAGAACCGAGCTTGTAGGAGGTGTTTGGCCATATGCCTGGCTGCCCATCCAGTAAGTTGCCAGGCGCATGAGCTGAGGGGCATGACTTACCATGATAATAGTGCTTTCGTCGGGTAGGTGCGCGAGCTTTTCAGTGATTTCAAGTTCGTCAAAGGCAACATCGCTTAAGGCCATTTCTTCTTGTGGCTCTAGCGCAAACTCTTCCCCAATAAGCATGGCTGTTTCTTTGGCCCGTAAAATAGGCGATGTCCAAATGGCTGAAGGCTCTATTTGGAGGTCATTTTTTAAGTGGCTATTTACCACCTTTTGCATTTCCTTTCCTGATTCACTTAACCTCTGTGATATATCTTGGGCCAGGGGTTTTGCGTGACGGGTGAGAAGTACGAGTATGGACATTTATTGACTCCGGGGGTAGTCCTAAGGGGGCTATTGTGAGGCCTGTTACCATAGTAAGCGCGGTATGGGCGCTATGCTGTAAGATGCCTTTTGCTTTATCCAAAAAGACATCTTGAGCAGCTACTACCTTTATAGTAGCTTGCAGCTTTTGGGTAAGTTCCACAGCTGTCATATTGAGTTTGCAAGTTTTTAAGAAGAGATCAATCTTTGTAGTGTTGGCCTTAATTTTTACGATAAGTTCTTCTGGTGGGCTTGTCTTTAGCTGATCGTAGATTTTTACAAGATTTGAAAACATCGACGTTACAACAAAATTCTTGCTGATCGGGTTGAGAAATACTGTCCCGCCAATTTTAAAGCCGCATCCTGCAATCTGAAAGACTTTGAGTACAATTTGCTTGATGGCTTTTACAACACGTTCAGTTTTTACAATGCCTGATGCAACAGGTTTTGGTGCGTTGCAAAGAATTTTAACGCGTAAGGATTGTTGAGTGTGTATATCGTGTGAATCTTTTTGCGTAAGAAGGTCTATTGCAATAGGGGAGCGTCCTGTAGAATAATCCACAATCTTCCGGGCTTCTGCTTTAATATCTTCTGCTAATTTAGAAATAGCTAAAGAGGCTTCAACTACAAGTATTGCTTGAGCTGCAATGACAATGGGCGACCTTTTGCCAATAGTAAAATTTAAAACGCTGCCTAGTACAGTGGCTTTGGGGAAATTTACAGCGTCATTAGCAGAAGAAAAGGCAAAAATGCACACCTGGGCGACTTCTAAAACAAGGGCAGAACTTGAAAACTGTTGCGAGATAAAATACTTACCAAGGGTTGAGCAAACACGTGGAAGTTGAGTGCCAATTAAGTAGATGATTGGGGCAATTGTACTCATCTAGCGATTCCTTTAGATTTCCCCTTGCTTGATTTCGTGCCGCATGGTTACTATTTATGTTTAATCTACAAACAAATTACTTAGCAACTGGAAAAAATTTATGGTACAGCAAACAGCAAATTCAGTCGATAAGCCTCTTGATGAGGCAACTAAGCAAATACTTATGAAAGTGGCAAACACCATCCGCGGGTTATCTATGGATGCGGTGCAAAAAGCAGATTCTGGTCACCCGGGATTACCTATGGGCTGTGCTGAGATGGGGGCCTATTTGTTTGGTGAAGCGATGCGCTATAACGCGAAAAATGCTCACTGGCCAAATCGCGATGTCTTTATTCTGTCAGCGGGTCATGGCTCAATGCTGTTATATTCCTGCCTTCATCTTGCAGGCTATAAAGTATCATTAGAAGATCTCAAAAACTTCCGCCAGCTGCACTCTAATACTCCCGGTCACCCAGAATCACTAGATACCGAAGGTGTAGAAACAACTACAGGTCCACTTGGCCAAGGCTTTGGTAATGCCGTAGGGATGGCTCTTGGCTATAAAATCTGCCAAGAAAAGTTCAACACTCCAGAATATAAGATCTTTGATAATAAAGTGTATGCGCTTGTGTCAGATGGCTGCATTATGGAAGGCTGCACAAGTGAAGTATCGTCACTTGCCGGTCACCTAAAGCTTGATAATTTGATTGTTCTTTATGATTCTAACCACATCACACTTGATGGTCAGCTATCAGACTCTTGCAGTGAAGATACAAAGATGCGCTACTTGGCCTATGGCTGGGACGTACAAGAAGTAAATGGCAATGATTTAGAACAGCTGCATACAACTCTAGACTCTGTACGTCAAAACCAGACACGCCCAACACTTGTTATCTGCACTACAATTATTGGTAAAGGCTCACCGCACAAAGCCAATAGCTCTAAAGCTCACGGTTCACCACTTGGTGAAGATGAAGTAAAGGCGACAAAAATAGCGCTTGGAATACCACTAGAGGACTTTTATGTACCTCAAGCCGTGACGGACTTTTTTGCAGCCAAAATACCAGAGGGTATTGCACTAGAAGAAAAGTGGAAGAAAGACTTTGAAAGCTGGTCTCGTACCTATCCAGAAAAGCGTAAAGAATATGACACGATGAAAGATGACATCATTCCATCTGATATCGAAGAAAAGTTAAGTACGTTTGCAATTAAAGGCCCCACATCAGGCCGTAAAGCCTCTCAAGATGTGACAAACTTCTTGGCAGACTTTATGCCGCAGCTGTATAGCGGCTCTGCTGACCTGTCATCATCAGATTATACGATGATCAAAAAATTTCCTCTTATTGCAACAGCTGATTTTAAAGGCCGAAATATTAAATTTGGTATACGCGAATTTGGCATGGCAACTATGGCTACAGGTATGAGCCAGACGCATATGATTCTACCATATATTGGCACATTTTTAACGTTCTCAGACTATATGAGAAACGCAATTCGCTTAGCTTCGTTAATGAAGACTAAAGTCATTTATCAGTTTACTCACGACTCTATTTTCTTAGGCGAAGATGGCCCAACTCACCAGCCTATTGAACAGCTATCATCTCTTAGAGCTATACCTAACCTACACGTACTTCGCCCATCTGGCATTCATGAAGTGAAAATGGCATGGGTTGCAGCTTTAAAATATAATGGCCCATCATGCCTTATCTTATCTCGTCAAAACGTAGCAGATCTTCCAGAGACTGTCGTGCCTTATGATGTAGGTGTTGGCCGCGGTGGCTATATTGTGAAACGTGAAAGTGCTAAAGCTGCATTTACGCTTATTGCAACAGGCTCAGAGTTACCACTTGCTATGGAAGTAGCAGTTGAGCTTGAAAAGCTAGGAAAACCGGCTCGCGTAGTATCTATGCCATGTACAGAGATATTTGATAAGCAGCCAGAAGAATATAGAAACTCAGTTCTTGGCGGCGATATCGGCCGACGCGTAAGCGTAGAGGCTGCAAGTGACATGACATGGTATAAGTATATCGGTCTTGATGGTATTCCAATCTGTATGGAAAGCTTTGGTGCATCAGCTCCTGCGAGCGTATTAGCTAAAGAATTTGGCTTTACAGTAGATGCCATACTTGAGCGACTCCTCTAGCATGATTTTTACTGATGCTTTGCATGGAAATAATCAGCAAAAACGACCCCCAGTCTGGCTTATGCGCCAGGCTGGCCGTTACATGCATGAGTATCAGTCATTGCGTAAAAAACATGACTTTTTATCTCTTTGCCATAACCCAGAGCTCATTTGCCAGGTAACACACCTGCCCATAGATGCCTTTGGATTTGATGCAGCCATTTTATTTTCTGACATTCTGCTTATTTTAGAGCCTTTAGGCTTTGATTTGCGCTTTTATGATGATGTAGGCCCGGTTATTGCCAACCCGCTTGAAATTGGTGGGATATTACAACGCCGTAGCGTAGTTTCAAAACTGGATTTTGCCTTGCAAGGGATTAAGCTGTTAAAGAACAGCCTAAAAGTACCGCTCCTTGGTTTTGCTGGAGCCCCTTTTACCGTGGCAAGCTATGCTATAGAAGGTAAATCTAGCCGCGATATGCGTAAGACAAAAAAATGGCTCTTAGAAGATCCAGATTCTTTTGATAAAGTACTAGATGTCATTGCCGATTGCACGATTGAATATTTAAATGCTCAACTGGATGCCGGATGCGAGGCCGTGCAGATTTTTGATAGCTGGGCTATGCACCTTGCCGGGCCTCAGTTTGAACGCTTTGTAAAAAATCCTTTAGAAAAAATCACAAAAGGCCTTAAAAAAGCCCCCATACTCTTTTGCCGTGGGACATCGGCCTTTACAAAAAAACTCGCTGACATTAACCCACAAGCGCTTTCGTTTGACTGGACGTGTAACTTAAAAGATATTCGCGCTCACACCAATATCTGCCTACAAGGTAATTTAGACCCAGATATTTTACTTACCAACCCACAGACGGTAGTTAGAGAAGCGCGTGCGCTTTTAGATACTATGAAGCACGATCCTGCCTTTATCTTTAACCTAGGCCATGGCATTCATAAAGATACCCCAAGAGAGAACGTGCAAGCCCTTGTAGACTGCGTAAAAAGCTATGCATGATCTTTTATTAGCCCTTGATAAACCCATCCCTCGCTATACAAGCTATCCCACAGCACCTGAGTGGGGCGATATTTCTCATGAAATCTACGTAACGGCTCT
>JAJFUY010000094.1 GCA_021372185.1 Chlamydiales bacterium
ATCAGAGCCACTTTAGTGGCGATTATATAAGGAGTCGCCACTAAAGTGGCTCCATACATTGATTACAACGTGTTCCCATAGTTTGCCCCATTCGGGGCTGCACTATGGGCTAATAATGAGCGTGGACCTACGGCCCACAAAATTGTATTTTAAAAATTACATGCAATTTTTGCTAGCTTATGAAATTCGAGATTTGGGCTGTGCGTAGTTCATGGAGCTTGTTCATCATGCCTTGCATCTGGGACATGTTGTCGTCTACGAGGTTCGTGCTTGCAAGATCTGCAAATATATGATGAATCTCTTCGCTTATAGCTTCAAGATCTTCAGCAAGTGGCTGAATTTTAAATAGTTTGAGATCAAAAAGCATTTCTGATAGTTCGCTATCAAGTTCATCAAGCCTTTCTACAATGTATGATGTGTGTGACTCGCCGGTAATTGATTCTATATATGAGCTTGATGATGAAACAGCTTTTTCATGAAAATCAATAAGTGTAAAATTAAAATCCATTTTAATTCCCCATGTTTATGTTCACAGTAATTCATAAACAACATTATTGGCCATTTTTATTTTACGATTGATCTTTAACAACGAATTTACCAATATGTTCTAAATACATTAATAAAGAATGTATTAGTAATAAGGAATGTTATGCAACGTCTCGGACCAGATTATTCTCCTGCACTTCTAACTGGATTTTACTCTCAAGGAACACAAGATAACCGCGCAAATGTTACAGCAGCGGCACAGCCAATTTTAAGAGGCTCATCTAGAGAGATTCCTCTGCCTCTAAATACACTTACAGTACAGCATGAAGATGAATATTCGAGGTTAGCCGATAAACTCAAGAGCATGCTGCCAGAAAATGCCTTAATCATCCCGGCTGAAATAGTAAACAATGTTCACTCAAAATTATCAGCCTCGGAGAAAAAAAACTTCCTTTTGGCGCTTGCCTGTCTTGCCAAAAGTTATGCAGATTGCACAGTAACACATACTGCCAAAGGTGCAGTAGCTATAGGAAAAAGTGGTACGGCCTATCTGGCTTATAACATAGAATTTAAAATCTATTTGCCAAATGCGTATATCCAGCCTCTTGCTTTTCTTGTATCAACTCTAAGAGCGCACGGTGAAGAAAATGTACAAGCCATGGGTTTTTCTCATGAGCTTTCAGGCTCAGAATTGGATCTTTTTAAAGCTATTGCATGGGCGCCAGATTGTAAAGTTGTGGTTCGGGGCTTACCAGATCCATTAAAAGTTATCGTTTTGCCCAAAGGTGAAGTGGATAAAAGGCTAAAATTTCCTGCCGGATCTCGAATTTCAAACTTACGAAGTGATGATAGTCTTAAAGAATTTGCCTCGGGAGCGGCTCAAACGGCAGCTCATGATTCTTTTTCTCCAGTTACAAATGCAAAGCTTGGAGCTGTTATAGTTGGAATAGACAACCGAGTATATCCTGGATCTTATCTAGAAATACCCAATTCATATACAGTCATGGGCCCTTTACAAGGGGCTATTGCTTCCTATTTATCTGGGGGAAATTCATATGACAAGATAAAAGCCATCATGGTAGCCGTTAAAATGCCCAAAAATTGTAGCTCAGCTCCTCAAGAGGCCGAAATTGAGCTCATCATAAAAAAAATCCCAAACGAAATCATCTTACACATAGAAGAATTTTTCTAACTACGAATGATTTGTTGGATGTTGTTGAGGGGTGAAAGAAGGCCCTTTTGGACTAGGGCTTCTTGAAGCTTACGGGGGGATAATGTTTGTAAGTTTTGACGTTCGTTTAGGCCAAAAAAGGTTGCTGTTTCTGGTGGTGCCTCACTAAGGACAATATAGGTTTGAGCAGTTGCCTCCATGATGCTACGCATGACAAATTCGCTGCAAAATGAATTTTTTTGGTCTGTAAAACCACTTGTAGAGGCATCAATTTTACGCTGTATCATAAAAAAGCTGGCAGCGCGGGCGGTGAGGTTTTTCTTATCTGGGTAGTGAAGATTTGGGTCAGTTTTTCTTGCTACTTTGTCTAATATTTCCGGAAATATTCTTTTAAACTCTTCTCGTTTTGCTATAGGTAGATTCGCTGCTAAAAGATCTAAGTTTAAATCATACGCTTGCAGTTTTGGATTTACAAAACCTTTTAATTCTTTGTGGTAAATATTTGGCCCTACGCCATGGGCTGTCAATCCGCTCGCGGTTTTTGTGGATATGTTCACGTGAAAGCCGGCCTTCTTTCCTATCGCAAGCAGTGCTGTTGCTTGAACGCGTTGAGGGAGGTTTTTTGCGTTCTTTTGAAATTCTTTTACTGTTGTTGCATTTTGAAAATGCACAGAAACTGCTGAATGTTGAGGCAATAGTAAATACTGAGTCGCAAAATTTTTCCATAAGCCAAAAGTCTCTTCAGAGATAAATAGCGGGCATCTATCTATATAGGCAAAATTTCTGAGGAAATAAAATTCGTGTAGGGTGAGTTTATCTTCTTCTTTTTTAGATCCCTTATTTAATGCTGTAATCTTGTTGCTTATATCTTGAAATGACCCTTTGGGGTCAATGCCTGTCACTTTTGGCAAAAAACGCATTTGATTTTCAGCTTGATTCAGTATGGCAGAAAATTTTGGAAGGGCTTTTTGCACTTCTAAAACTTTGGGATAGAGATCCGTAAGTTCTTTAGGGAATTCTGTATTCTTGGCTAAGTCACACCATTTAAATAAGTTGTTTAATGCGTTTGAGTAGGTTGAATATTCTTCTATACTCCAGCTGTCACGCGATGACCATTTTTCTAACGCGGTACTGCAGAGCCTTAAATCTATTGATGTTAAAAGCTTGGCATTAAGTGGGATAAGATA
Organism: Chlamydiales bacterium; assembly: GCA_021372185.1. Lineage (GTDB taxonomy): Bacteria > Chlamydiota > Chlamydiia > Chlamydiales > FEN-1388 > SZAS-7. The sequence continues at coordinate 2,845 of JAJFUY010000094.1, forward strand.
TACATCTGCATAGTCAACAAGGCCTTCAAGAACGCCTCCTACTTCGCTAATCGACTTGGTTCCATAGCTTTTGATAAAATCAGTAAAGCTTATGATTTTAAAGAGCATTTGAGGGTCTCGGCGGTGGTTACTAAAAACATGATTTAAATCTCGTAATATTAAGAGGTTGTTTCTATTAAAATTCACAACCATGCGTGAGGCCTTTTCTAAATCTGCATATGTTTTGGGATTTTGCGCCCATGCAACGAGTTTATCTAATGATTCACCATTTGTTAGAGCCTGATACATTTCAGTTTGAATGGGTGTAAGGATGATAGGCGCCTTTGTGGCATGAATCTTGCGGCTGGCAATATATTCTTTAGGGTTTTGGATGGCGTGTAGGGCTGTTTTTATACGAGCTTTTGCGGTGTGGGCAACGTTTGGTATCGTCTCTTTAAAAAATCTTTGTACAAAATTGCTATTGTTAACATTCATAAAAGATCTAGAGCTTTTAAGATTTCATCTTTATTGTTGAGAGGCTTATGGCATGCTCCCTCGTGGCAAAGATAGAGTGTTGTCTTGTTGTTGATGCTAGGCTTATCAGGGGCTCCCCAGACAATAGCGTGGTGAGCCGAGTTTAGAGTGCTTAAGGCGGCTGTAATTTCTTGTTTCCACTCATTTTTATCATTCAGGGCTATGACTATAGTCTGCTTTTTTGTGTCGTAGTAGCGCTCTAAAGCCAAAAGATGATAGCAATACCCCAACGGATAGATGCCAATAAAGTGATTTGCTGCTTTAAAGATATCTTCGGCTTGTTCTTTATAGGAGTTATCGTTTGTTATTTGGTATAAGCGGAGGAGGTTTTCTGCGTGCACAGCATTGCCTGAGGGCTCTGCCCCATCAGAAAACTGGCTTTTACGCACCAAAAGATGTTCATTATCACCTGAGGCCTGATAGCAGGCGCCGGCTTCGGCCTTAAAAGTGTCTTGAACATTTTGGGTAAGCTCTATTGCAAAATCTAGCCACATTTGCCCCTGACCTGCTTCATAAAGAGAAAGAAGTGCCCGTATTAAAAACGCATGGTCATCAAGGCCTGCTTCAAAGCGGGCTTCGCCTTCACAGTAGCGTCGTAAGAGTGTGCCATCTACGTAGAGCTTATTCTTAATAAATGTCGCGGCTCTAACGGCAATGTTTAGATACTCTGGGCTCTGTAATATATGGCCACTTTCTGCAAAGGCGTGAATCATCAGGCCATTCCACGAGGTGATTATTTTATCATCTCGCAAGGGTTTGATGCGTTTTTGTCGCTCTAAAAATAGGTCGTGTATATTTCTTTGTATGGCAGGTTCTACTGTTGCTATGTCCAGCGCTCTATTTGTGCAAAATTCTTCAAGTGTTGATATCATATGTAAAACACTTCTGCCCTCTACGGGACCATGATCATAGATGCCATATAAATCACAAAAGAGTGTGCCTTCCTCTTTACCAATAATATTGAGGACTTCATCGCGAGTCCATGTGTAATAAAGACCCTCAACACCTGCTGTGTCGGCATCAACGGCAGAATAAAAGCCCCCTTCTGGGTGCTTCATATCTCGTGATATATAACTTAATATGTGTTCACAGACATCTTTATAGATAGGTCGATGCGTTACTTTCCATGCTTCTAAGTAGGCATAAGCTAAGATGGCATTGTCGTAGAGCATTTTCTCAAAGTGTGGTACGTGCCAGTGTTCATCTACACTATAGCGGTGAAATCCGCCGCCTAGATGATCGTAAATTCCTCCCCGATGCATCATCTCAAGAGTTTTTTCTACTAAAAAGAGGGCTCGAGAGTCTTGTGAGCGTTGATAATGTCTCAGTAAAAAATTGGACTGATAGCCAATCGGAAATTTTGGCGCGCCCTTCATACCGCCCCAAATGGGGTCTGCTACTTTAAAAAGAATTTCAGCCATGGATTTTATGGCATCAAGGGGTGGAAGCGCATTGCCATGCACGCGTACATGCGACTGCAAAATATCTACAATTCTATCAGCTTGTGATAAGATGCGCTCTTGCTCATCGCTTTTCCAGAGACCTTCAATTTTTTGGGTAAGCTCTATTACGCCAACGAGTCCTTCTGTGCTATCTCTTGGAAGGTATGTGGCAGCAAAAAATGGTTTAAGCTCAGGTGTGAGTATCACATTTAACGGCCAGCCGGCAGATCCTGCAATCATTGACTGCGCAAATTCCATATAGAGGCTGTCAATTTCTGGATGTTCTTCGCGGTCAACTTTGATGCAGACAAAGGCTTTATTGAGGGCTTCAGCTACTTCTGCATCTTCAAATGATTCTTGCTCCATAACATGGCACCAGTGGCATGTGGCATAGCCGATTGAGAGGAATATGGGCTTTTGAGCTTCTTGTGCGGTTTCAAATGCTTCTGTCCCCCATGGATACCAGTTTACAGGGTTGTGGGCGTGTTGCAAAAGGTAGGGCGATTTTTCATGAATGAGGCGGTTAGTATATTCGTGATGGTCTTTTTTCATTCTTATTTCCTTTAGCTTGAAAACGTCCCATATTTAGACTGCTCAAAATCAGAAGTTATGCGCTTTTTTGCCTCTTCTAGCTCTTTGATAAGATGTGCATCATCATGGGCTTTACCAAAATCAACACCAATATCACACGCTTTTAGCGCCTGATCAAAATCTTCCATATGAGAATAGGCTTTAGCGCACAAAAGATACCCGTCTGCCTTCTCAGGCGCAAGCTGAATTCCACGAAGAGAGTAATCAAGAGATGCCTGGTACTCCCCAATCTGTATAAAGTGAGCTCCCAAGTTCAGCCAAAATACCGGTGTATACGGCGTTTTATCCACAAAACCCCCTTTTCTTATCTAATTTCATTATACCCATTCCCTCAATTATTAAAAAATTTATTATCAACAGTCGAGCATTTTGCTAAGTAATTGCATATGAGTTATTTGTGCGCCGTAGGTGCACGTTTATTATTAGCCCATAGTGTGGCCCCGACGGGGCAAACTATGGGGAACCATGAAAAAAAACTATTCGAGCCACGGATGTGGCGACTCATTATTAATCGCCACATCCGTGGCTTCATACATTAAATACAATGTTCCCACAATTTGCCCCGTCGGGGCTACATTGTGGGCTAATAATAAATGTGCACCTACGGCGCACAATATAGGGAATTATTACTTTTGTGGCTAAAAGGGATACACGCTATATTGATTGGCTACAAATGGGATTTGACATGATTGGAAGAAATGACGCATGCTGGTGTAGAAGCGGCAAAAAATGGAAAAAATGCCACTATCCAAAAGAAGCTGAAATCTCCATTGGAGACTATTACTTTACTCAATGGGGCATCAAGCTTAAAACAGAAGAACAGATTGAAGGTATAAAAGCCTCTTGCATACTTGCAGCCCAGATTTTAGATGCTGTATGTGCAAAAGCGGCCGTTGGCGTTACCACACAAGAGCTTAACGACTATGCGGTAGAACTGCACAAAAAAGCAGGTGCCATTGCCGCACCTTTAGGCTATGGCCAGCCGCCTTTTCCTAAAAGTATCTGTACCTCAATCAACGATGTCATATGCCACGGTATACCGGACTCACGCCCGCTTGAAGATGGCGACATTGTAAATATCGACGTTACATGCATCCTCAACGGCTACTATGGCGACTGCAGCCGTATGGTATGTATTGGGCAAATAGATGCAGAAAAAAAACGTGTTGTAGATGTGTCATATGAATGCCTAATACGATCTGAGGCAATATTAGCTCCAGGTGTGCCCATAAATAAAATTGGTGAAGTGATAACTGCATATGCCGAACAGCATGGCTGCAGCGTAGTAACCCAATTTGTTGGCCACGGCGTAGGCCTAAAATTTCATGAACCACCCCAAGTGCCGCACCACAAAACATCGATCGATATTCCCCTTGCTCCCGGCATGATCTTTACGATTGAACCCATGATAAACGCCGGCAAAAAAGAGGCCATCATCGACAAATCCGATAACTGGACGGCCCGCACAATCGACCAAAAACCCTCCGCCCAATGGGAACACACCATCCTCATCACAGAGACCGGCCACGAAATCCTCACCCCTTGGAAAAAATAACCATTCCCGAGTTAGGACATTTGGCCGAAGGCCTCTGGAGTGCGGTAATTT
>JAJFUY010000096.1 GCA_021372185.1 Chlamydiales bacterium
CCAAGAGGCGCATATCCCAGCGTTTTGTATAGATCTTGATATACAAGGCTACCCCAAAAATCATGACGCCCTCCCCGACCCCTATGCAATCACAAAAATTGGCCTAAAAGACTATTATGAAGCCTATGCAGGCACAATAAGGGCCGACCCTGTAGTACGAGGCCAGCACGATAAAGAACGCGAGCTTTATATGGCAAAACGCCTGCGAGAGCTCTCTTTTACCTACGACAAAATACTTGTTGTTGTGGGTATGAGCCATGTGGCGGGCGTTTTAGCTCATCTTAAAGATGCCTCTTATCCAGTTTTTAACCATGTAGAGCGTTCAAGTGTATCACTTGCAACCTACTCAGAAGAGGCCGTACGCCAAATGCTAGGTGAATGCGGGTGGATAAGCACTCAGTATGAAGAGTGGAGAGGCTCAAAAACTGAAATTTTAGACCGCAACAGCTGTAATTATGAGCTTATAAAAACGGCCCAAATTCCTTATGAAGCAAACTCAGGCAACACACTTACCACCCAAAGCATAAACCGAATATTTAGCTTTTGTCGTAACTGGGCTCATCTAAGACAGCAACTACTGCCAGATTTTGTGCAGCTCTTATCGGCTTCAAAATCATGTGTAGATCATAATTTTGCCTATGAAGTGTGGAAAAAAGGCACAGAATACTCGTTTTATAAAAATGTAGATTCACTACCTATAGTTGAACTCACCCCAGAAGAGGTGTGGGGTAACTCTAAAAGTATCTACTTTCACCTTAAGGCTCCATCTGATAAAGGCCTTTTCTATAGACGCCTCAGAAAAGACCAAAAAGGTAAACTTTACTATCCGCCAAACCCCTTTTCGATCTGCTCATACCCACCAGAAGATAGCGTAGTAGAAAAATTTGGTGTGTTCCTCAAGAAAAAAGGCGTGCAACAACAGACAGAAGAAGCTGCCCACACTATACCGTACGCAAATAGTTTAGAAGATGGTATTGATGTGCGAGAAACTATCCGTCACTGGCCAGAAAAAAAATTGTACGTAAAAGCCCGTGGCAAACCTCCGGGTCTTGTGGGCTCTTGCGTGGTAATTTTTGATGAAGACCAAACAGAACACTACCCCGCTAAAATGACCTGGCTTGGAGAAAACGACCAAGAATCTGATATGGCCTTTTATTCAACCTCTATGGCGGATGACATTATTGGCCCGGGCATTGCCAGATGCAAGTATGGGGGCTTTATACTGTCATACCCCGCACGTCGCATGTACGATGTGTGGATGGACCCAGATTATGAAGATTTTGAGCATAAACACGAGGTGCTACTCGCAGCGGCAATTGACTATTCTGTCCGACCTGTTATTGTGTATGCCGGCGTAAGCCCACCTGATGCCAAGATGAAAACGTATGCAGCTCGGCAAGGAAAACGTATACTGTATATCCCAATTACACAGTTTTCAAAAAACGTTACCGATAAATTGCGGACGTTTCATATTTTAGATGGCCAAGATAAACGCAAGATTGCCGATGAATATATTTATTAAGCTACTTTGCACTACAATTTTCTTGTTTTCTACACTAAATGCTCTAGTGAACGATTCCATCACCCCACTTCTTGATTATTACCGCAGCCCAAAACAAGTAGAATCAAAAAAATACTCTAAAACACAGTATGAGGCCATACTCGAAGCTTTTAAGCAAAAAGATTCAAGCTTTAGAGTTGTAAGCTACAACATGCTTTTTGATAGGTATGACCATTTACTTGCAAAGCCCTATCGCTGGAATGCACGACTTCCCAGAGTATTGGATTTGATTGATGAAATGCACTCTGACATCGTCTGCATGCAAGAGTTATACCCAAACCAAGTGCAAGATATATTAAAGGACATTGGCCATGAGTATGGCTTTGCAGGTAAACTGCCAGAGCCCGGACAAGAGCCCACAGAGATTAACGGTATTTTGTATCGTAAAACGCGCTTTAGCTGCGAATCTTGTAGGGTCTATTACATCTCTGAGACACCAGATGTTCTTTCTTCTGACCCCTACTCTAAAGAGCGAAGAACGCTTGTTGAGGCTCAGCTCACTGATTTAAAGACAAAAAAAGAGTTAGTGGTGTTTTGCACGCAAATTGCCTTTGGATCTGCTGACTCTCGAGAATATGCCGCGAACTACATCATCAAACATATTGAGCCCATCTGCCAGAAAAAAGCCTGCATACTAGCGGGTGATTTTAACTGCTTTTCTCCCCATCTAGATGACCCTCACGTCCCCTTTTGTGATGGCACATTTATCATGCGGCTTCTTACAGGTAAATATTTGCAAAACTCGCGAGATGCAGCCTTAATTGGCACTATAGGCCCCCTATCTACCTACACCAATCTCCCAGGGGCAATTTTACCCTTTCAGGGCCGCGGCACCCCAGGAATTATCCTCGATCACATTTTGGTAACAAGCAATATCCAGGTGCTTATATCAGCTATACAGCCTGGACAAGTTGATGGGATGTATGGGTCTGATCATTTGCCTGTTATTGCTGATTGTATTGCGAAATAACAGTGTTTTGATCTTATTCTTATTCTGTTTCACGCGCTTTAAAAAGAATAAGAATAAGATCAAGATTGAGATTAAGAGTAAGCCAAAAAAAACTACTGTTTTTTCTGGCTTAGGAGGTGTTCTGCCTTGAGAATATCTTCCCGAATAGACTTGAAGCTATCGAGGATGTTTTTGGTGTGGGTGCTAATTTGGACAAAGCGCTCGGCATCGACTTTTAGGTATTCTAATAGCTGCTCTACAAGGTCAATAGAGCTTGCATCTTGAAAGTGTAAATCTTCGATTCTCGTATATATGTCGCTAACACGATCTTCTAGAGTAGATATAAAGGTCATTGAAATGGATGTATTTTCTAGCTGGTGCTTGACAAGGTCGTTAAAGGGCTCTTCTAACACTATCTCATCGTCTTCATCATCATAGCGCACTATATGAGCTGTATCGGTAGTGTTTGTCATGGCGTCAACTGTTAACAGGCCAAGCTCAACGAGTGAATTTCGCCTATCATCAACATTCGTCTTCCAGACGAAAAAGGCGTGCAGGTCTTCAGTTTCGGCTTTTGACTCTGCCATACCTAAAAGCTCGGCTATTATGGGGTACAGATAGCCATCGAGCTGAAATTCTTTTTCTTCTTTTTCATTCGGCTTCCAGTTGCTATTGCTGATGGCATCTAGCTTGTAATTGGCCAATATTTCTAAATCTTTATCAATTGACTGCTTAATAAGCCCCTGAGCTACTTGTACGATGCGTTTTTTGAGTTTTTTTTCATCGCTAAACTGTGAATAGAGCTCTACACTTTCTATTGCTTGAGAAAGTAGCGAGTTTTGATGAGACTCTTCTTTTATAGGAGGCTCTTTTAAGACGCGGGTAAGATAGCGCGCATGGTCTATCATAGGGTCGATACACTTGGCAATAAAGCAAGAGGAGGCGGCTCCAAATTCTTCTGTGATTTTTTGCTTAATTTCATCTAAGTGCAGGCAGATAGTCTCTGCATTTTTAATCACTTCGCCTGTTTTTTGCGGCTGTTGGGTAATCTCTCTTACTTTATGAAATGGGTGCGCCACATCTTCTTTATGAGCCTCAATTTGCGCCTGCTCACCAATTAAATCACCAAGCCAGCCAAAAAAGCTTCCAACGTGTGCAAAAACGCTTCTTTTTGCATCAGTTGGATCTACCGTCTTTTTATATTTAGGCTTGCGGTCATGTTCCGGTGGCATGCACTCCTCGCTATAAAGGCAGCTAAAAGCAAAAAAAATACACACTGATTCTTATAACTTAATTATACTATTTATTTCATTATTATAAATAATTAATTTTAAAAATTATGTATAATACTAAGATAGTGAAAGACTATTAACGAAATATTAAGGTTTTGTAGCTTTTTTGCGATTTACGGCAGAATCTAGCTTCAAGAGAGCTATTTCTTGGGTTTTTTCTATAAGTGACTGAGCTGAAGGCATTTCGTAAATCCTTGAGAGCTCTTGAGCTATTTGTTGGCTCAGCAGGCTATCATCATCTGACATCTGCCATGCGGCGGTTTTATGAGAATTTTGCCATTTTTTTGCCTCTATCATCACCTCTACAAGCTGATTAAAGAGCATTTGGAGCCTTGGGCTTGCCTTAAGGAGTGTATCGATATCATCAATGCCCTCAAGCTCACTTAAGAGCTCACGTTTTACCTGCTGTCCTTGAGCCAAAAAGTACTCAGGAGATTTAGAACTACATGAAACAAGCAGCAAAAACAAAAGGGCAAGGTATCTCATAACACACCAAAAAAGAAGCACTTAGTATGCAAGAGAGCTGAAATTTTTACGAGAAATGAATTTTCTTCGTTATTTTGCTTGTCCAAAAAACACTGAAGAGCGTAAGATATTGGCACTTGAACGTGAAAATCAGACGTTTAGGGCGTATAGCTCAGTTGGTAGAGCACCTGTCTTACACACAGGCGGTCATAGGTTCGAGCCCTGTTGCGCCCATTCTGCGGGAGTAGTTCAATTGGTTAGAGCACCGCCCTGTCACGGCGGAAGTTACGGGTTCGAGCCCCGTCTCCCGCGTTTTGTTTCACTTCAACAAAACGCACATCTCCGAAGGAGCCCCCATAATCGAACACAATTCATCAGAGCATTCAATATTTGGTCGTGTACATCTTATAGGGTACTTAAAGATGTTTCTTGGGACATTTATTGCGGCTTTTGCGATTAAAGTGTTCTTTTTACCTAACAATCTTATTGACGGCGGCACAGTTGGCCTTGCTATGATTGCTGCCCGTGCTTGGGGCGATCAGCTTCTTCCTCTCTTTTTGCTCGCGTTTAACTTACCCTTTATCTACTTAGCTTATCGCCATTTGGGTAAAAGCTTTGTTATCCAGATTATTGCAGCAGTGCTTTCGTTTGCATTTTTCTTATTTATCATGCCAAACATCTTTGCCACACCGTTTGTGGGCGACTACCTTGAAGTAGTTGTGATTGGCGGTGCTATCCTTGGTGTGGGCTTAGGTATTGTCATAAGGGGCGGTGCGTGCGTTGACGGCTCTGAGATTATGGGCATTATCATTAACCGCAAGCAAGG
>JAJFUY010000109.1 GCA_021372185.1 Chlamydiales bacterium
TTTTCCAAGCTCTTTAACGTGTAGGCATCTTCGCCCATAGTGGGCAGGGTGAAAAGTTCCTTTCGTGTCCAGTGTTTCCCTTTCACCATCAAGCGTTAAAAAATAACCTTGCTGATCAATCATTTTATTGTCGGGGTTTGGCCGCAAAGAAAATGAGTTCACATAGTTGCAGTCGGGGCAAACAATATCCATTTTTTGTGATGGCTTGTTTCCATAGGCTGTGATCTCAGGGGAAAATAAGTCGCCACTAGGGAATAAGTTCTCCACGTTCGCTGTATAATCTAAAACCCAAAAATCTTTCTTATCAGGGTCAAGCCTCATACCCCTGCCAAGAACTTGGGTATAAAAACGGCTAGATTCTGTTAAGCGAAGGAAAGCGACTATATCAATGTGATTTACAGACAGACCAACAGCAGCCATACCAACATTCACTAGGTATTTAACCTTTCCATCTCGCAAGTCTTGTACAGCTTTGACGTTATGTTTATCACTCATTCCACCGTGAATCATTGCGCTGTTATAGCTCGGCAAACTTTCCATAATTTCATAGCAATGGTCAATAGTGGCAGCGTAAATTAAAACACCTCTAGCACCTCTCAAATTTGCCTTGCCTACAATGTCCTCAACTACCATAGCGGTTTTTGTGCCTTTACCTACAAAGGCATGGTCAATATCTTCTTGATTGAATGTACCATTGTTATTTAGCTTAATTCCTTCCGTTTCATACTTCTCAGAAACAGGAATCAAAACAGGTGGGGTCGCATAACCCAACTCAATCAATTCTTTCGGAGTAACACGCTCAACCACTTTTTTGTAGTATGGATTAACAGTTTCCTCAACAATCGACCCATCTAAATCAATCTCGTAAATATAACCCTCCTTAGTGCGCCAAGGTGAGCCTGTCATCCCTATCACGCGAAGATTAGGATTTTTTTCACGAAGTATTTCAATGATATTCTTATTTGTTCTTGTAATGCGGTCAGCTTCATCCATAATAACGGCGCAAAATTCACCGCTTGTCTTATCAGCGATTGAAATGAATGTTCCTTCGGTTGCGACAATAAAGTTATGACGAAGCGACTTACTGATTGACGCGCTATAAATAGAATACTCGTCACTTATTAGTGAATAAGCTTCCGCATTCTGCTTTACTAGGCGCGAGTCAGGACAAAGGCACAACACCTTCTTGCCCTTTGACATCTTAATAATCTCATGAGCAAGCAAGGCAGCAATAATACTCTTGCCTGCTGCTGTCGCTAAATCCAACAAACAAGGCTCAGTGTTTTTTCTAATCCAGTTGATAGCTGCATCTATAGCGCGTTTCTGATATGGGCGGGGAGTTAATTTAGACATGATCAAACCCCTCTATTAAACTCTCTATTTCGGAAATCTCACAAGAAAAACATTCCGTGTAACCTCCAAATTTTAATGATGGGTTAAACTTCTTATGTTTAAGTTTTCTATGGATATACTTTTCCAAGTCCCACACTTTTGATGGCTCAAAAGATACTGTTTTTACGACTTTAAACTCATATGGTATTGCGCAAGATGAGCTAATATTTTCTGAAAAGTAGAATCGTTTGCGCATGTCTTGTGTTGTTATTCCAACTTTCAGGAATGATTCGCTTCCTCTGACGCAACTGAGAATATATAATTTCGCACCCTTACCTTTCGCATGGTTTATGAACTTGCTTCGAGTCCAGCCAGTGTTATCATTCTTGCATACTGGGCATCCTTTGCCTTGAAGATGATTATTGGCATTCTGAAAGAAAGAGCCGTGAAGTTTACATATAATCTCCATTTTGTCTTTTGATGTTTTATATTCCGCTTTCGAGTAATCAAAGAAATCACCATGCACAGAAATAGCTTTTTTCAAGAACTCGTCCTTATTCGATCTGCAAGAGTCAGCCCGTTCATTTATGGCGCACTGAGCGCACCCACACCCTTGAATAAATGAATTCGCATTTATTGAAAAAAACCCATGCTTAAAGCATTCGATTAAGACTTTGTTTTTACCGCCACTGTATTTTAGTCGGCTAAAACCATACTTGTGACCATGCTTTTCAACTGCTTTTTTAATAAAGTCGTGCTCGTCTTGCATCTTTAGAAAAGACCTTTCTTCATTTGAACACTTAAGACAAGTAGCACCATTTGAATAATGAGATGATGGGGATTGCATGAAAGCTCCATGAATTCTACATATGATTTTAACCTTGCTCTTTTGGTTTATGTAGACTGACTTGGAGTA
>JAJFUY010000113.1 GCA_021372185.1 Chlamydiales bacterium
AAAAGGCTTACCGCATGTACATTTATACTTTAGTATACTTTTTGATAGCGGATTCTCGAGCAGCATTCTCATCAACCTCAAGCACTTTTTCTTTGACGTTGTGATAGAGCGTTACTGTTGACCAAAAAATAGTAAACATCGCACTCTTGCGAACAGCGTTTAGGTGTGTTGCATCGCGCTTAATTACCCTAGCACCTAGTGAGAGAAGCTTTGTAGCTAGAGATTCTACAATAGATGACACAGTAATAAAAGGCAGCGCAACTTCTGTAATGGCTTTTTTGGCAATAGCCACGATATTGCGTACTTTAGGAGATTCAGCTTGTGATTCAGTATTTCTCCAGTTCATAAGCTGTGACATACGCTTACTTGACCAGCTGAGTACCGCAGATATTCCACCAGAGCCGCTCTCCGGGCTTGCGGATTTAGACTCAGCATAAAAATCCCACTCACTCAGATCTTGTTTTGCTACTTTAGGCGTTTCTAGTTCCTTTAGCACTTCAACCGTAAGCTTATTTTTTTCGTTTGCAAGTAAATGATTTACCAATAATTCTTTACGCGCGTCAGTTTTTAGTTCGCCTGATGTTTCAAAAAAACTATCGACTTGTTGTTCGGCAACAATTTTTCGAAAATTGATTTTTTCTGTTAGTAAAGTATTCACACGTGACCAGGAACTCACCACTGAATTTTCTGTCGTTGTGGGCAGAATAGGCTCTTGTGTTTGAACTTGTACTGTTGAGGTTGTCACTTTAGGAGTATCTTTTTGAAGAGACTGTTGTTGTCTTAAAAGATTTAACGTATAAGATATTGAATTTACATTTACTGACGACATAGTATCACCTTTATTATAAGTTGCTAAAAGTATAAACCATTCAAACTTAATATTCACCTATAATTTGTGTGTATAATTTGTGTGTTAGCATTACTCATTTTTTCAAATATTTTCAATAAAAGACGTCCTCTCAACCGAGGACAAAATTACACTTGTATCTTTTCCCATAGCAACAAAGTTGCTATGGGCTAATCAAAGACTAGCACCTAAACGGTGCTAAAAACTTAACTGCACCTAATAGCACCGTTAAGGTGCTTGTCATTGATTAGCCCACTGCCAACGGCTGTGGGTATGCTGTTAAGAATTTTCGTCCTCGTTTGCGAGAACGTCTTTACAACCTAAACATTTGAAAAAAATGCGTAATAAAGACACCAGACCTTTGGTCTGGTTTCTTTATTAGAAGGAGACTTTTTCGATGAAGTGGGTGGTGGCGCTTTGGCGCATGCTGGTGATGGCCTGTTTCATGTCTGGGGCTTTGAAGAGGGTTGAGCCTGAGACGAAGATGTTGGCGCCGGCTTCTGCGCATTCGGCGGCTGTCGCATCTGTTATGCCGCCGTCTACTTCGATGTTAAAGGGAGGCAGTGTTTTTGTGTCGTCGATTACTCCCCCTTCACGGATGCCTAAAACATTGCAGAGGTGGCGTGTGAAACGGATTTTTTCTAACACTTCTGGCATAAAGGCTTGTCCACCAAAGCCGGGCTCCACTGACATAATAAGTATCATGTCAACAAGAGGCAAAAATTTGGGGATCATGTCTTTTGATGTTTCTGGTTTAAATGATAAGCCTGCTTTTACATTGCAGCGACGGATGAATTCGATTGTCTCTTCTACATCTTCTGTGGCTTCAAAGTGAAAGGTAATCATATCAGCGCCCGCTTCTACAAAGCGCTCGATATAGTCATAGGGATTATACATCATCAGATGCACATCTAAAAAGAGCGAGGTTGAGCGATTGATAGCAGATACTATTTGAGGCCCAAGCGTAAGATTTGGTACAAACATCCCATCCATAACATCCACGTGCAGCCAGTCGGCTCCTGCGGCCTCTACACGTTTTGCTTCATCAGCAATATGCGCAAAGTCGCTAGATAAAAACGATGGACTAATTTTTATGGGAGAAGGATGTTGTTTCATGCGATCTCTCTAAGAAATTTAGTAAATTGAATTTCAGCGCTATGGCTGTCTTCGTTTCTTTCGTTAATTTCTAGAATCGATGACACTTTAACGTCTGCTTCGTGCCAGTATTCTTGGTCGTTGTAGCGGATTTGTGCCTGGTAGATACCTTTTGGGGGTAGTGTATAGTGTAAAGGATCCCATTCAGTTTCGTCTGTGCGCTTTACGTCAATTGTGTAGGGTCTTCCCAAAAGCTTTTGGGCTTGTTCAAAATTGCCCTCAGTAATAGCTTGGCGAATAACTGTTGATGATACAGGAAGACCATCTATGGCATATTTTTCTACAAAGATGCTATTGAATTCTTTTTCTTGCTTTTTCAAAAATTTCTCATTTCCTTTACGATCTTTTCCAAATGAAACATCGGGCCCTACAACAAGTGTAGAAAAGGGCACCATCATTCTGATCACTTTTATAAATTGGTCGGCAGTAAGTTCTCGTAATGCATCAGTAAAAGGTATATCTATAAGAACGGTAAATCCATACGGCTTCAAGTTTGCAAGCTTTTGAGAATTTGAGGTTAGCCACGATGAGCTTTCTTCTGGTGTAAGCACGCTTGAAGGGTGATTTGAAAAAGTTAAGAGAGCTGTCGGCTGCTTTGCACGCTTTGCTTCTTGAGCAACAGCATCAAAAATATGCTTGTGGCCTAAATGCACACCGTCAAATGTGCCAAAGGTAAATACACAAGGAGTATCTAATACAGGTTCTTTTTGTAAACGATTAAAAATAGCCATTAGGTGTGAAAATTGATAGTAGTTTCAAAATTTTTTAATGAATCAAATGCGATAGAATCTCCCAATGAAAATCTACCGGAACTTAAGCGCCTTAAACGCACAAGGTGGGCAAATGAGCCTAAGGCCCGCCCAATATCTTCAGCTAGTGATCTAATGTAGGTCCCTTTAGAGCAACGAACTTCTATTTCAAGTTCTGGGTATTCATAACGAATAAAGGTAATCTCTACAGTTACAGATACAGCTTTTCTTTCTACAACTTGTCCCTTGCGGGCAAGTTCATACAGCTTTACGCCGTTAATTTTCTTAGCAGAAAACATAGGGGGTGTCTGGTCAAATGTACCTTGAAATTGTGCTATAACTGCATCAATTTCTTCTTTTGTAGGTACCTTCTCAGATGTTTCAACCGCTGTGCCTTCACAGTCAAAAGAATCTGTAGACATTCCTAGTTTCAAACAGGCTAAGTAGTGCTTATCACCATGCAAGAACTCATCGGCACGCTTGGTAAAGTTTCTGCCAACAAGCAGCACCAAAAGCCCTGTCGCAAAAGGATCAAGTGTTCCGCCGTGGCCAATTTTTTTTACGCCAAGACGCCTTCTTGCCTGCGATACAACAGCAAAAGAGCTCATATTAGCTGGTTTATCAACTAATAGTATCCCTTCATGACTCATCTTCAGATTCTCGACTTTCGCGCTCGTTTTTAATTTTATACAGCAACTCTTCAATACGCATCTGCTTTTCAAGGCCTGTGTCTATCTGAAAGGTAAGCGCCGGAAAGTGGCGAATACGCATTTTTTTAGACGCCATCATGGTAATTTGATGCGTGTTCTGTTGAAGGGCTTCCATTGCTTTTAGCTTATCAGGCTCGGTGCCAAGTATACTTACATACACAGTAGCAAAGCTTAAATCCGCTGTTATTTCACAGCGGGTGATGGTAATAAATTCGTTGATGTAGGGAGCGTGGTGAATTCCACGGTGGATAACCTCAGAAATCACCTCTTTGAGGAGCGAATTTAATCGTAAAACACGGTCTGTAGCCATTATAGAGTGTGCTCCTACAGTTCTTGCGTGAGGTAGATAATCTCGAATGCTTCAAGAATATCGCCCACTTGGTAGTCGCTAAAGCCCTGAATAAGGATACCACATTCTGCGCCTTTTCCAACTTCACGCACGTCGTCTTTATTGCGCTTAAGTGATGAGATTGGCCCTTTAAAGATAGACTTACCCTCACGCATAACGCGCATCTGGCTTCCTCTTGTAATTGTACCTTCAGACACCTGGCAACCCGCAATAACTCCAAGCTGTGATGATTTAAAGGTAGCTTTAACTTCGGCTTTACCTACATCTTTTTCTTGAACAATCTTATCTAATAGGGCAAGCATCATTGCTTTAATGTCATCTATGGCATGATAGATAATATCATGTAGACGTACCTGAACACCAAGTTCTTTAATTTCAGACTCTACGTGCGATTCCATCTGTGTATGGAAGCCAATGATAGTAGCCTTTGAAGCCACAGCCAGCTGCACATCAGATTCTGAAATCATACCAACACCCCATGAAAGGATATTGGCTTCAACTTTCTTAGAATCAATCTTCATTAAAGCATTCTTAAGCGCCTCAGCAGAACCTTGAACGTCTGCTCTAATGATAATATTAAGGAGCTTCTTCGGTGCGCCTTCTTGGGCTTGCTCAATCATACTCTCTAGGCTGCCGCGGCGTTTTGCGTGGAATGTTGTCACGCGTTTGCCTTCATGGCGCACCTGAGAAATTTCACGAGCTTCTTTTTCGTTTTTCACAACGATAAACTCTTCGCCAGATTCTGGAACTCCAGATAAACCGTTAATGCGAACAGGTGTTGATGGTCCGGCCTCTTCAATATCTCGGCCTTTTTCGTCTTTCATGGTTTTTACGCGTGCCCAGTTAAAACCAAACACAAGGCTATCACCTACTCGTAAAGTACCGTTTTGGACAAGTACTGTAGCAACAGGGCCCATGCCTTTTTCCACTTCAGATTCAATCACCGTACCACGAGCACGAGATTTAGGATTTGCTCTAAGCTCTAAAACTTCTGCCTGCAATGCAAGCATCTCTAATAGCTCAGGTATACCTTCACCAGTTGTTGCTGATGTATTTACAGTTATTGTTTGGCCGCCCCATGCTTCTGGCAGAAGCTCACGCTCTGCTAGCTGGCGGTATACGTTTTCGGCGTTAAAGGCTGGTTTGTCGCATTTGTTAAGGGCAACAACGATAGTCGCTTTAGAAGCTTTAGCTTGAGATAGTGCCTCATCAGTTTGCATCTTAATGCCTTCATCACCTGCAATAACAAGTACAACGATGTCAGTGACTTCTGCACCACGCTCACGCATGTGTGAAAAGGCTTCGTGACCGGGAGTATCAAGAACAGCAATATCACCCTGAGGTGTTGACACACGAAATGCGCCAATATGCTGCGTAATAGCACCAACTTCTTGAGACGCTGTATTACTTTTACGGATTGTATCAATAAGGCTTGTTTTGCCGTGGTCAACGTGACCCATAAACGTCACTACCGGAGGACGTATAACAAGTTCGTCTTCATTTGATGCAGCAATTTCATCACGTAGTGATTTATCAGTAATGCGGATACGTTCTTCTTCTCTTGTGTCGATAAGCACTTCACAGCCAAAATCATGGCCTAAAAGCTGGATCACAAGTTCGTCTTCGAGCATATCGTTTAGCGTAAGAATTTTACCTTGCAAAAAGAGCTTAGCAATAAGCTGTGAGGCCTTTAGTTTCATTTCACTTGCTAAATCTTTTACAGAAATAGGGATGCGAACAGAAATTTTTGTAGGACGAACAACTTCTTGTTCCTCATTCATGCGCATATTTTTAGATGGACGGCGCTTTCTCCAGCCATCTTCTTCTTCATCACCACGAAGACCATGTCGTATGCGGTTTTCAAATTCTTTTGTATCAATTTTTCGAAGAGGTTTAGCCGGAGCATCTTTGGCTTTCGTTTTGTTACGACGAAATAGGCTGTCTTCTATCTCTTTATTGGTAAATTCTTTTTTCTCTGGGACTACTCGAGCATCAGGTTTTGCCTGAGGTACTGGCTGAGGTCGTGTACCAAATGGTTGCGGTGTTGTTCTACGATCTTGACCTTGATAGCCGCCTGTACGAGGGCCTGAGCCTTGATAGCCACCAAGTCTTGGGGAATTGCCTTGATAGCCGCTAGGTCGCGGAGAATTGCCTTGATATCCGCCTGTACGTGGTGCACCACCTTGGTAGCCGCCAGGTCTTGGAGAATTGCCTTGGTATCCGCCTGTACGAGGGCTTGAGCCTTGGTAGCCGCCACTTTGACGATACCCAGAGTCTCTAGAATCACGCATAGGGCCTGAATCTCTTGAATCAGGTCTTATATCTTCCCTTGGCGCTGTCGGTGGAGCAGATGGTGGTAGAGGCTGCCTTTCTACTGGTCCAAGACGTGGCTCAGGAGGTCCATCTGGTCGAGGAGCAGGTGGTATAAATCGTTGAGGAGCTACGCTTCTCCATTGGCCAGCGGGTCTTGATGCTGGTGGCTGGTATGGTCGTTGCACAGAAGGTGGGCTTGCAGCGGATTTGGCGGGTGTAGTAGGTGTGGAGCTTGCAGCAGCAGGTGCAGCAGGAGGCGTAACCGGTTTTGGAGCCACCTTTGGCACTTCCCTAAACACTGGTCCAAGTTTTACCTTGTCAGCAGCAGGAGCTGATTTAGCGTAGGTATTTGGAGTCGTTGTTTTTTCATTTTCTGGCGGAGCCGCAGGTTTTGCTTCTGGCTTACTCTCTATAACAGCTTCTGCGTCTTTTGCTTTAGCAACAGACGCTGGCTTTTTTTCTGCAGCTTTAGCAACTTGCGCTTTAGGCTGAGGTGTATCTGCCTGTACAGACACTTCAGGTTTAGCGTCTACAATAGCCGCAGGTTTTCTTTTTTTCTTTTCTGGTTCCTTAGAAACTTCTTCAGAAATAGCAGTAGCCTCTACAATAGGCTCATCGCCTTCTTTCTTTTTAGAAAGCTTTGCTTTGAGACTATTTAAATTTATGGCGCCCGCAATTTGGACGTTCTTGATGTGAGCTTTCAGATTTTTAGCCAAGACCTTTTACGTCCTTGTTTTACGGATTTGTTCTAAGATTTTATCAGCCATGTCAAGGCTAATACCAGGAATTTCTGCGAGCTTCTCTAATGAGGCTTCCAGAACTTTCCTTTGTGTTGTGTAGCCTTCAGCTATAAGCTGATCTATCACCAGATTACTAATACCATCCATACTTGATAGACCTTCATCTAATGTTGGGTCATCAAGTTGGGCAAGATTTGCGCGTTCAAGAGCATCTACACGGTGGAAGTCGCTCATTTTTTGGATTTCTAGGTGAATGTCTAGTAAATCGCCAATAAGGCGAACATTCAAGCCCTTTTTGCCAATCGCTGCGCCAAAATCTTCGTCTTCTACAACGATAAAAATTTGCGATTCATCTTCATTTACACGAATTTTTCTAATCTGTACCGGCTGTAAAGACTGTTGTAGGAGCTGTAGTTTGTCACTAGCGTACGGAATAACATCAATTTTTTCGTTGTTAAGCTCGCGCACGATATTCTTTACGCGTACTCCGCGCATGCCTATGCAGGCACCTACTGGGTCAACTTTAGGATCACTTGAGCGTACTATAAGCTTTGTTCTGTAACCTGGCTCACGTACGATCTTTTCTATTGTGATTGTGCCGTCATCTAATTCTGGCACTTCTTGTACAAGCAAGAGCTTTACAAAATCTGGGTGGCTTCTTGAGAGTACTACTTCTGCTCCGCCAGTTTCTGTGTCACGCACTTCTTGTAAAAGAGCTAATACTTTGTCGCCTACTTGGTAGCTTTCTGTTGGCGGGTAGTTACGGCGAGGTAGTACCCCTTCAACCTTACCAAGATCAACTATAACAGTTGTGCCACCAGCTACGCGCTTTACAGTACCAGAAATAAGCTGGTTCATACGGTGACGGTACTCTTCATAAATTACGTCGCGCTCAGCACCACGTAGCTTTTGAGAGATAATTTGACGCGCCTTTTGCGCGGCGATACGGCCAAAATCTTTGGGTGTGACAGACATTGTCACAATTTGTCCAATCTCACATTCAGGGTCTAGTGCGGAATAGTCTTTATATGAGACTTCCTGAACGGGATTCTTCACTTTTTCAACAATTTCTTTGTCGCAAAATACTTCGATATTTCCGTTTTTAGGGTGAATCTGTACAGTAACATTGGTTGCGCCATGAATACTTTTACGTGCAGCCATCAAGAGCGATTCTTCGATAGCGGAGATTATGATTTCGCGTTTAATACCTTTTTCACGTTCGAGATATTCAAATACTGCAACTAACTCTTTATTCATCGTATGGTTCCCTAGAGAAAAGAAAAAATATCTTACTTAAATTTTAGCCTCTACCCGTTTGAAGGTAGAGGCTATGCCAGATTAGTATAAACTAATGAGCAATTACGCACAAACATCGTCTGTTGTGCTTATTCAACTTCCTGCTCTTGTGCTTGCGCTTCAAGTGCATCAAGTTCAGCAGCTAACGCATCTTGCTTAGGCTTTGTTTTGCGTTTTTGCGCACTCTTTGAGCCTGACACAACGATATCATCGTGGCTGAATTGGTTGCTTTCTATTAAAAACTCTTTAATTGAAAGAGCAATCTTTTTGTTTTCTGGATCTAACTTAATAACTTTTGCTTTAATATCGTCGCCGCGAGCAACAACATCTTCGATTTTGCCAAATGGCTTATCTGATAGCTCAGTTACGTGGATTAATCCTTCAATGCCGTTGTCAAGTTCAACAAACGCACCAAAAGCTGTGATTTTGCTAATTTTACCTTGAACCATTGAGCCTACTGGCATTGTTTTGCCGATAGTTTCCCATGGGTTTTGGCCTAACTGCTTCACGCCAAGAGTGATCTTTTTATTTTCTTTGTCTACAGAAAGTACAACGCTCTCTACGAGATCGCCTTTTTTAAGAACTTCAGATGGGTGAGATACTTTCTTGATCCAGCTCAAATCAGAGATGTGGATAAGACCTTCTACACCTGGCTCTAGCTCAACAAAAGCGCCGTAGTTTGTAAGGCTTTTAATTTCTGCGTTCACATTTGTGCCGATAGGATATTTCTTCTCGATATCATCCCATGGATTGTGCTCTAGCTGCTTAAGACCTAGAGAAATTTTACCTTCTTGCTTTTGCACAGAAAGTACTACAGCTTCTAGCTCTTGGCCACGCTGTACAACTTCGCTTGGATCTGCAACATTCTTCACCCATGACATTTCAGACACGTGGATAAGGCCTTCGATGCCAGCTTCAATCTCCATAAATGCGCCGTATGGGAGCAAGTTAGTGATTTTGCCTTTTACATGTGTGCCTGGAGGATATTTCTCTTCGATTTGATCCCATGGATTTTCTTCTTTCTGCTTAAGACCTAGGGCCACGCGGCCTTTTTCTTTGTCTACGCTCAAGATCATTACTTCAACTTTCTGGCCAAGCTGTACCATCTCAGATGGGTGCTTGATACGTCTCCATGTCATATCTGTGATATGAAGAAGGCCGTCGATGCCGTCTAAGTCTAAGAATACACCGAAGTCTGTGATATTTTTTACGATACCAAAACGCACGTCGTTAACGCGGATGTTCTCAAGAAGTTCTGCTTTCTTGCTGATGCGCTCAGCTTCAAGAAGCTCACGGCGTGATACAACGATATTTTTGCGGTCGATATTGATTTTGAGGATCTTAAACTCATAAATCTTATCGAGATACTCATCGAGATTCTTAATGCGCTTGTTGTCGATCTGTGAACCTGGCAAGAATGCCTCAACACCGATGTCAACCATAAGTCCGCCTTTAACCTTGCGGATAACTTTACCGCGAACGATGCTGCCTTCTTTACAGTGCTGGAGAATAAATTCCCACTGACGTAGGCGCTCTGCTTTCTCGCGAGAAAGAACGATCTGGCCATGTGAATCTTCTGCTTGGTCTAAAAATACTTCTACTTCTGCATCGAGGATGAGTTGGAGAGGATCAGAGAATTCAGAAATAGGTACGATACCTTCAGATTTTAGACCTACATCTACGATCACGTGGTCTTTTGTAATTTCTACGATACGACCCTTAAGGATCTTACCAGGTATAACGGCTAGTTTGTCATCATCTGGTGCATCTTTTGAAGACGAAAGTAGGTTCAAAAAGGCATCACGGTCCTTTTGTGAATAGCCGACGTCGTCGACAAGTTTGTTTGATTCCCAGGTATATTGACTGTTGTTGGACATTTAAAAGGTTCTCCCAATATTTACTTTGGTGAACAGATTACCAAAACATAAGGATTGACGCAAGAGATTAGCAAGGAAGCACCCACCATAAATTAGATTTTTATGTGTATTTGTTGTTTTATGCTTGTCAAAAGCGTAATATCAGATAGGTAGGAAATTTTTTGTTTGAGGTGATCTGCAAGCCAGCGGGCTATGAATGCTAAATCAGGGTTATTGGCATCAAGCGTGTCATTTAACCACTTATGGTGAAATGTGGTTGCTATCAGTGGCTCAACAATTGCGCTAATTGCATCATTATCCGCTTGCAAGTCTTGTCCTGTACGCTTTAGAATGAGCACAAAAGAATGGCCATGAGGATGTGCACATGCGTTGCCACTAGTGTTTGGGCATGCATGGCCGGCTTCAAAGCAAAAGCTGTATTCTTGAAAGCTATCTTTTTGTGTTATCATGTGTTTAATGTAATCGTTTGGGAATATCTATGCAAAACAGAACTTGTGTAATGAAATTTGGCGGCGCTTCACTTTGCACCCCCGAGCAATTTGACGTCATCTCTGAACTTATCTTGCATAAAGCCAAAGAGTATCCACGTATCTGTATAGTAGTCTCTGCTATGGGCAAAACTACTGATGAACTATCAAACCTTGCAAAACGTGTAAACCCTAATCCCCCGCAGCGTGAGCTTGACATGCTTTTGAGCGTGGGTGAAAGAATCAGCATGGCACTTTTGGCAATGTCTCTTAGTAAGCGCGGCCATGAAGCAATAAGCTTTACTGGCAGCCAGTCTGGCATTATCACCTGCTCAAAGCATGCTGAAGCCAAAATTATTGACGTTACCCCCTCTCGCCTCCTTAAAAGCTTAGAGCAAGAAAAGATTGTGATTGTAGCAGGCTTTCAGGGAGTAAGCCGTAATAAAGAAATTACGACCCTTGGTCGCGGTGGATCTGACACAACGGCTGTTGCTTTAGGATGCGCTCTGGGAGCCGAAAAAGTAGAGTTTTATAAAGACGTGCCTGGTTTTTGCTCAGAAGACCCCAAAATAAACCCAAAAGCCAACCTCTTTTCGCATCTATCCTATGATGATGCTATAGAGATCGTGTCAAAGGGAGCAAAAATCTTGCATCAGCGCTGTCTAGAACTTGCTAAGCGTAATAGAATCCCCCTACACGTTCTCTCATTCAAAGAAGAATTTAGGCAATTTGGCGGTACATGCATTCAAAATAGTGACAAACTAGAAGAAGTTGAAATTTCAAGTCCAATTTACGAACAAGAGGAAGTACTCATATGAATATGAAAACACGTCACAGCACTCTTTACGGCCTTTCTGGCGCTATCTGGTTAGGTATTGGCATAATGCTCCTTAACTTAGGTTTGGGATTTTTGATGCACGGCTTTCAGGGCCATATCTTTATCCAAGATGGCTATTCAGGCATGTTTAGCTGGCTTGCAGGCATATCTGGAGGTCACGAATTTGCCGCAATCGGCCTCATCGTCTTCTCACTCTTTGTAGGCTTTGCAAAAGGCCGTTTTGTTTTGCAAAAAGCTGCCCTAAAGTCAGCTAACCGCATAGCAAAGCTTGCCAACCCAACACCAATCACCAACCTCTACACGCGCTCAAACCTCATCTTAATTGCCATTATGATGGGTATGGGCATGCTCATGAAAGTATTAGCCCTCCCCTACGACATCAGAGGCTCTATCGACATAGCAGTGGGCTCTGCCCTCATGCAAGGGTCGCTAGCTTACTTTCGCCTCATGAGCCAGGCTCCGACCACAGCGTAAGCTGACTCTTAATCTTGTTTTTGTTTTTCTGAATAAAACAAGATTAAGATCAAGATCAAGAATAAGATTAAGATGATTTAGTGGTTAAAACCTGCTCTGTGGGTGCCGCAGGTACCCATTTATTCTTAGCCCATAGTGTAGGCCCGCTAGGGCCAAACTATGGGAATGTTATGAAAAA
>JAJFUY010000124.1 GCA_021372185.1 Chlamydiales bacterium
ACTTGCCCATAAAAAAACCGCTAAATACACTCCTGCCTGAGTAATACAAAACGTTGGAGATATATCTCCTCGTGGTAAAGGGCGGTCTTTTGTGCGAGGGTTTTTTGCGTCATAGCTGCGGTCAAAATAGCTGTTAAAGCACATACCAGAAAAGCGCGCAGAAACAAACGCCACAAGCATCAGCATCCATGCACGCAAATCAAAAAGAGGAGCGCCTTTTTGCAAATAAGGAAGCAAGGCACCTGCGGTCATCCAGCTAATACCAAAGAGCGTCTGCTTCACTAAAAGAAGTCTGTTGAGGGCTTTTATGTTCATAGCGAAGACGATACTTGATTTACGACGTTTTTGCTAGAAGATTTTAACTTGCCCTTGCCCAATTTTTTGTTTTTGAAGGGAAAGAAGAAAAGAAATACAAATACAAAAACGGGCAAGGGCAAGACAAGGGCAAGTTTCTTTAAAAATTCACTACCACGTAAATTTTTTATTATATAATATGCGATTTATACGAGGTTTTTATACATGTCCAACATCCTACCAGACTTTACACAGCACGATGCCATGGCCATGAATGATTCATGGCGGCTTTTTCGCATTATCTCAGAATTTGTTGAAGGCTTTGAAACCCTCTCTTCAATTGGCCCATCAGTTTCTATATTCGGATCAGCTCGCCTAAAAAACACTAGCCCTTACTACCAAATCGGTGTAGATGTATCCTATAAAATTGCCAAAAAAGGCTTTAGCATTATCACTGGTGCCGGTCTAAGCATTATGGAAGCGGCAAATAAAGGCGCACAAAAGGCTCAAGGCCGATCTTGCGGTCTTGTTATTGACCTGCCATTTGAATCTGAGCCTAATGCTTACATTGACCCCAAACTAAAAATCCGTTTTCGCTACTTTTTTGTGCGTAAAGTAATGTTTGTGCGCTATGCGCAAGGGTTTGTCTTTTTACCCGGTGGCTACGGAACACTTGATGAGATGTTTGAAACACTTACGCTCATCCAAACCAAAAAAATTAGGCCCGTTCCTATTTATCTAATTGGCACAACGTTCTGGAAAGGCCTTATCTCATGGATAAAAGACACCATGCTTGCTCAAAAATGCATCGACCAAAGTGATTTAGACCTTTTTATACTCACAGATGACCTTGACGAAGTAGCCTCAGGACTAGAACGCTCTTATCATGAAAGGCTCAAACTAAAAGAACCAGAAATCTAATTTGAAGTTTACGCTTTTATTTTTTTCTTAAAAATGTAATAAGTCTCTTGCCCTCAAAACCAGTAACTGGAGACTACTTATGTTTTTACATCGAATCCTCGGATGCCTAACAGCTGCAATGCTCATTATGACATCTTTACCAACTACTGCACACGCAGCTACCGCTATAGCAAAAAAAAATGTGCGAAATTCTCGCCATCATAAAACATCTTGTTCATCATCATCATCTTCATCAAGCTCAAGTGATGCTTCAAGCCATAAAGATGGTGTGTATGATTACGTGATTGTTGGTAACGGTACCTCTGGTGCTGTACTTGCAAGAAAGCTTTCTAATAACCGTAAGAATAGCGTACTTGTTTTAGAAGCTGGCCCCAACCTTTCTCACGACCCAGAAGTGCTAAATCCTGTTGCTTTTGCAAACCTATACGACCTTACATACAACCCAAAATATGCAGAAACTTATCCCATACCTCTGCCAATTTCTACAGGGCTTTTACAAGCCGTTACATATGGTGAAGGTAGAATGTGGGGCGGCTCTAGCGCTCACAACTATCTCCTTGCCGTACACGGTACTCCTGGCATCTATGACAGCTGGGCAGCAGTTTCAGGTAACCCACGTTGGACCTATACAAACATCCTTCCAATTATACGTGCAGTAGAAACCTACACACCAGATGCAACGGTTGCAAACTATATGCAGCGTGGAAACCGCGGTCCTGTATTTGTCACACAAAACCCACCGGTTGACTCATCTGTTTTAGCTCAAGATATCGCTACAAATTTAAACGCACCTCTTGTTGCTGATTATAATGACCCAACAACCGGTAACGTATGTACTTCAACATACCAGCAGTTTATTACGCCCCCACCTAATAGCCAAAGAAGCTTTTCTATCCCGGCATACTTACCAGACTCTGTTATTACACCAGAAGGTAAAGGCCTAAAAGGCCGCGATTTACGCGTGATCTCAGAAACACGAGTAAACCGTATCCTTTTTGATGGCAACAAAGCGATTGGTGTAGAGGCAGTACTCACAAATGGTGTTGATAAAGCATTTAACGTATTTGCTAAAAAGAAAGTGATCGTTTGTGCCGGCGGTATCAATAGCCCAGCTCTTTTACAAAGATCTGGTATTGGTGATGCTACACTGTTAAACTCTCTTGACATTCCTGTATTAGTAAACAACCCAAACGTAGGTGCTAATCTGTCTAACCAGTATGGCGCAATTACTGTGGTTTCTGGTACTGAAGCAAATGCCATCCAGGCTATGATAAACCTAAGCGGCGATGCAACATATGTCTATCCAAATGACGATGTACGACGCGTACAGTATCTTACAAACCCAGGAGTAGGTGGTATCTTAGGCTATGGCTTTATTGAACAGCCAAATAGCCGCGGTTCTGTAACTATCGTAAGCAAAAACCCATTTATCCACCCATTAGTTGACCTTGGCATGTATACAGATGCACCTCTTGATACAGCTGCTACAACTGTTGGCACTGACGCCAATAAAATTGTAACGTACCTACGTCTGTTGCAAAACCTTGGAGTGACAATTTTCCTTCCAACTCCAGATGATTATCTATCAGATGATGCATTATTTGCCTATGCACAATCAAACCCAAATATCATCATCACAGACCACATCACAGGCACATGCCGTATGTCAACATCTGCTTTAGATGGCGTTGTTGATGGTGATTTAAATGTGTTTGGAACAGAACATCTAATGGTGGCTGACCTCTCTGTAGCCCCTGTACAGCCAGATGGCAACCCCTGCTACCCTACCTACGTGATTGCTAACGAAGCGGCACGTATTTTAGGTGCGCACTAGTAGCGGTTTATAGCCCTCCCTTTGGGAGGGCTCTCGAGTTTGGACATTTGCCGAAGGCTTTGGAGTGCGGTAATTTTTTACCGCTCTTAATTTTTGACTACGCACTATATCTTCGATATCCCCCAAAACATACAATAGTAACCCCATACTATGACACAAATGAGTTAAACAAAGTATTGAACGTTCATGTAAGTTGTGGAAGTTATTGATAAATCGGTGTGTGGTCGAAAATTAAAAGCGGTAAAAAATTACCGCACTCCAGAAGCTTCGCTAGTAGTTATGGTATTGTAATTCAAATGTCCAAACTCGAGAGCCCTCCCTTTGGGAGGACTTATTTTATGGAGTGACTCGCTTTAGCGAGTTTTTTCTTAGGTCGATTTATCGGCCGTATCAAGTTTGTGCGTACGGCCGCTAAAGCGACCTCACCAAAAACTCGCTAAAGCGAGTCACTCCATACCATTATTTGGCTTCTGTAGATACTTCATACGAAAGATACGCATCCAACACCCCCTTCTCCATCGGCTCTTCAGTAAAAGCACCATGTTGCAAAATCTTTATGCACGTTTCAATAGTTGGCCTTGCATCTCCACGTGTATTCATGGCCCAATTACTCAACTTAAAAAGCGTATCTTCAAGCGAATAACTTTTATCATTTTTCAGCCACTCCAACACATTTTTCGCCTTAAACGCGGCTAGTTTGTACGCATCTAGTATCGCTCTATCTGTATTTCTTTTCTTATTTGTAACCCAGGGTAAATGGGCAAAGCAGAGTTCAAAGATAATACAGCCAAAGGCAAAGACATCGGCAGATTTGCCATCTGCGCTACCATGTACTATAAGTTCCGGCGGAATATAGGCAGGCGAGCCACCATCATGAGTATGCCTCCTATCACCTTGTATCCACTTTAAGAAAAGTACTGAGTCAGGGTCACAGAAGAGCACTTTATTATCTTTTGTAATCAGGATGTTGCTTGGCTTTAAATCTATGATAAGTACACCCTTAGAGTGAAAAGCTTGCACAATCTCAGCAATCTGCAAAAGCACGTTATGACGAATTTTTAAGAGATGAGTCATTGGCATCCAACACTCAAGATTTTGATGGAAATCATAATAGCAAGA
>JAJFUY010000137.1 GCA_021372185.1 Chlamydiales bacterium
TAGTTTTGCCTGAACCATTAGGGCCTAAAAGCCCCAAAATCTCTCCCGGCTCAAGCGCAAACGAAATCCCATCTACAGCATTAAGTAACACCTTTTTGCCGTAGGTCTTTTTGAGGTTGCTAACGATAAGAACTGGGGAACTCATGATGCACCGTATATTCTCTAAAGCTTAATGGAAATTTCCAATGTTGTCCATGAAATGCCCCTCAAAAATGAGGGGCATTGGTTGTGCTATTTATCAGCCTTCTCTGAAGGACGATCCTTAGTTGGTCGATCTTTTTTATGTTTATCTTTACAACCAGGACCTGCTCTTTCAATTCTGTCCTTTTTGCAACCCTTCTTGCAGTCGCCTGCATGTACTGTTGCAAATGATACAATTGAACCGAGAAGAAGTAAGCTTAGATATTTTGTCATATTATTATTCCTTACTTAAACTCGACTGTGTAACTTTTTGACGAGTGATTTCTGCTCAGCGGTCATTCAGCGTCAATTTAATTTCTCCGCAAAGGCATTATTATGCCTTACGGAGAAATTAAATTGACGATGGAAGATCGATGTGGAGAAAGCGCCGTCAAAAAGTTACACAGTCGAGTTATGTTACTAATAACGCATTAGATAGCACAATTACTAAACAATGCGGAATTAATATATGCCTCACGTGTATTTAATGCAAGCCTTCAAGACATATTGTAGGGCACTTTGGCATCGTGTAGGGGCACTTATAGCCCTCAAAACATATTCACAGCACGATTGCAATTATAGCTTTACAGTCCAAAATAAATTACCAATTTACCAATTTTTCACGTGTTTTGATAAAAGACGTCCTCGCAAACGAGGACAAATACATTGAACAGCAAACCCACAGCCGTTGGCAGTGGGCTATTCAAAGACAAGCACCTTAACGGTGCTATTAAATGCAGTTAAGTTTTTAGCACCGTTTAGGTGCTGGTCTGTAATTAGCCCATAGCAACTTGTTGCTATGAGAATAAATACAAGTGGGTTTTTGTCCTCGGTTGAGAGGTGAGTCTTTTATCGAAAGCATGGGAGCAAAATAGGTAATGACCTTTATTTGTGAAATCGACATAGTGTTTGATTATTCCTTACCTATTTGAGGCTTTTATAATGTGTGAACGTAGCTTGAGAAAATCAGTATTATATTTCTGTGTTTTTGTTGCGCTGTTTTCTATGAATCTAGTGTTGGCAGAACAAAAGCCTTTACGTATCCAAGAGCTTATTCCAGAGAATTGGATGGAATTTCCCGCGATCGAACCAGCAATTCCTTCTAATTACATTTTAGCTGAAGTTGAGGGATATACTATCTGGGCACTAAAAGAAGATGTGGCAAATTTTGAAAAAGGTGGTGAAGATCTTGTTACATCAACTGTGATTATACTTAGGCATACTGATGGATTAAAGCAAACGGGCCCGAATTCATTTTCAAATGTTAAAGAAATTAAACAAACGTTTAAAAAAATGGGCATGAAAAATCTGAAATCTAAAAAGTTGAGTTGGGGCAGTTATCCTGTTTTTGCCGTCGAGGGTATACGTCCGGATGGAACAATAATGAAAGCAGCGTGGATTGGTCTCAATACAGAAGAGGGACTGGTTATGTTTATGAGGGCATTTTTTCCAAAAAACAAAGATATAAACTCGATTTGGAGTAATTTTATTTCCAATACAAAACAACTTCCAGAGCCAGATTTCTTTCGAGCGAAAGGTATGGACATGCAAGATGGGTATACGATTTATACGTATGCTACAGCAAAAGTAAAAGTAACAGCAGAGAAAAGAATTTCTGACGGACTATTGGCGTTAAAGTTCGAACCACTTTCATCTAAGACCACATATAAAGTGGAAAGTACTAAAGAACAGCTATTAGACACAAATTGGAAAAATAAAGAACCTTGCATAAAAATTGAGGGGAGGCTGACTCAAGTTGATGGCTACTACGGAACACTAGTTAACGATATGGTTTTAACCGTGCTTCCAAAACAAGTGACAGAATTTTCGTTTGACATAGATCAAGAGAAGCATCCTACGAATACAGTTATAGTCATAATGCCTCAGAACAAAGATGTAAAATCTAGTGAAGCAGAAGTAAAAATCGAGCCGGGTAACAAGGAGCATTGATAAAGGCTCCTATTCATGCAACGAGGTCTTTTAATTTCTCCCATTCAGAAGATTGGCGATTCATAGATTTGCCAGCAATCATGAATTTTTCATAGTCCTGTGCGGTGATTTTAATTTTTTGATATACAATTGTCGCTACGATTTCTTCAAAAGCAATTCCACCTTCATTGTGTGTGATTAATTCTTCTAAATATTCTCTATCTCTTGAAGTAATGTAATTGTTCAATATTTGCACAAGAGTCATTAATAGCTTTTCTCTATCGCTAAGGGTATTGTCCAATTCATTATGTTCTTTGTTCATAGGTATCACAGGTTTATAGGTTTTTTAAAGGGTATGCTGTCACAATATCAACGCCACCTTCTTCGATTACGACTTTAATTTTAACCCCTTCACGAATTCCAATCGCAAGACTTCTCTTTAAGCCAAGTCGTTCGGAAGGATCCCAAGCGATTGATGGATCTGTTGCAATATCGGAAACAACATTCATAATTTTACCAGGACTCCATAGGGAGGGAAAAGACGTTTTCTTTCCGACAGCCGGCCAAAGATGCCCGCCTAGATCTGTTAATGGACCTTCGCCAAAAATAATATGGCGGGTAGCTTTATCACTTGCCAAATTAACATAGTCTTTGTCGAATTGCCAAGCTTTTTTAGCTACATCCATTGTTGCTTT